>SPDA01000651.1 GCA_004525155.1 Spirochaetales bacterium | reverse complement strand
GGCGCTTGCGAGCCGCAGGTCGATAACCGGAACGGTTTCCGCGCCGGCATGGGCGGCCGGAAAAAACAGCCCTGTCATGAACAGGAAACAGACGAGAATGAGGGCCGGCGGTTCGGACAGGCGGCCCCGGTTTACCATGTGAGCTCCTGCAGGGAAAACAGTTCCGGATCGAGCTTGCTGCCGATTTCTATTTTTTTAATAATGGATTCCGTGGATGAATCTTTTTTCATCTTGTCCGAGATTAATACGCGAACGGGAATAAGCCTGCCCGAGATCTCTTCGATTTCCAGGACCTTGAGTTCCTTGAGGAGCCTGTCCGACACGGAAAACTTGTGGACCTGCCTGTAGATGAAAAGTTCCGTATCCACCCACATCACCTCCCTGCTGTAGGGAACGTCCCTCGACACCGCCTTGAGGTTCAGGCGGTAGCAGAGGTGCCCGTCGATTTTTTCCGTGCCTTCGAGAGTAACCTTGTAGGTGTCGAGAATTCCCTTGTCTCCTGTCATGTCCTCGTAGGAAAAATCCGAGCCGAGCACGGAGTCCCGGAGGGCGGACCCCTGAAGCCGGATAAGCTCCTCGGCGTCGGGAAAATAGAGATAGATTTCGTCTTTCGTGCGGAGGATTTTCTGACCTCTTTCCTCGAGGCTCGTGAACTCGATAAGCATGTTATCCTCCCCTTCACCCCAGGAAATATAACTGCTCTCTTTCGTGCCGAACCTGTCCTTAATGACCATGGAACCCTCGACGCGGACGGAATCGTGAATCGTATTTGCCTCGAGTTTGCGTACGATTTCCTCGGCATTGACGGCAAAAACCAAAGAGGCGGCACTCCATAACAGCGCGCCAATAATTATTTTTTTCATAATCTTAAACCTCCAAAAAAACTATGTGGAGAATGACCGGAGGGCATTCTCCAAGCCTTCGTTGTAAATACCGAAGGTTCTTACAACGAACGTAAAGCCTCGACGGGCTTTATCCTTGCGGCTCTTCGCGAAGGTATGAGAGAAGACAGGGCCGCGATGATAAACGAGAAAAAGAACACCTGGACTGTTCTTGCAAAATCCAGGGCCGGGTAGACGATATCGGATATTTCGAACGTCATGCCTTCCAGTACGGCGCCCACGTTGATGCCTGTCACGGACAGGGGCAGCGTGAGCAGTGCGCCGAGGATGCAGCCGATGAGTGATCCAAGAAATCCGAGGTATGCCGCCTCCAGAAAAAAGAGGCGGACGATTTCCCCGCCGGTCATGCCCATGGCGCCGATGGTCCCGATTTCCCGCGTTCGTTCGAAGATGACCATCATGGTGGTGTTTATGATGACGGTGCTGGCCAGCAGAAAGAAAAAGAGGGCAATAAAATTGAAGACGGCCGTACCCAGCTTCATGATGGAAAGAGAGGTGTCGATATGGGTCCAGGCCCTGGCGGTTATATCGGTGAGGCCGGCCTCCCTGAAGGCGGCGTTCAGCGCTTCCTCGGTTTTCACCTCGCTGGTCCCGTCTGTAAGCTTGATAAGCGTTTCGATGACTGAATCGCCCATGCGGAGAAAATGCTGTGCCCTGTCAATCGGTGCGAGGAAATATTTTTTGTCGAAGGCGGCTTCGGGAAAACCGGCTATGCCGGTAACGGTAAACGTGATGGCGTTGATGCTGCGCCGCATGGTGGTGGAGATAAGGGTTATCTTGTCCCCCAGGCCGACGCCGATTTCACGGGCAAGGCCGCTCCCCAGGAGCACTTCGTTTCTGCCTGTTTTAGGCAGGGAGCCTTCCAGAATTTTTCCGTCAAGGTCCTGAAACAGGCGCTCCCGGTCGAAATCGACGCCCAGACCCATGGCGACGAACTTTTCATCCTCCCGGTAAATGGCGGCGGGAAAACTGATCCGCGGCGATACGGCCGATACGCCGGGAATACCGTCTATGATGCGCGCGACTTTTTCGAAGGAGCCGATGTTCAGATGAAGCGGGTTCATCTGTTCGTTTTTATCGTAATCCTTGTTGCGTATCCTCACCTGGCCCGTGTAATAGGTCAGAATATTTTCCTTCAGGTTGTTTTCCACTCCCCGGATGTAGGAAAAGAGTAAAACCATGCACATGGCGGCCAGGGCCGTGGCGGATACGGAAAGGATGCTTCTGCG
>SPDA01000041.1 GCA_004525155.1 Spirochaetales bacterium | reverse complement strand
TATAAAAACAAGGCAAACAATCAGCCTTTTCATACAAAATTATCTAAATTTCCGCGATTGATATTTTTTCTACCCTGTATCTGCAATTTCTTTCATTTATTACGAAGAACAGTTCATCGTTTTCCTTGTGATTCAGAAGTTCCGCTCCGAAAGGAGACAAATATGAAATGATGTTTTTTTCCGGTTCCGATTCCCAGGGACCGAGAATAGTGTATTCTTCATTTACGCCTGTGTCCAGATTGACAAGCAGTACCTTGTTTCCGAAGGAAACAGAGTCTGTATCCGCGTTTCTCTCGTCGTAGAGCTGGGCCTTCTCTATTTCTTCCTTGAGCTTCGCGGCGGCATTGTTCAGAATGTCCTGTTTTTCCTTGGCTGCCTTGTACTCGGCATTTTCCCTCAGGTCTCCAAGGGATATGGCGGCGCCTATTTCCTTCGAGTTTTCCGGAATCTCCACTTCAAGGATGTGCTTCAGCTGTTTCTGTTTTTTATTGTAACTGTCCGCGGTTACATACAGGTTCCTGGAAACAACTTCCTTTACGTTGTCGCCGTAAAACTTGAAATCGGGATGCTTTTCGATGATGTTCTGTTTGAGATCGACCCTTATTTTCGGATCGAGGTCCTTGATGTCGTTTATAAGCGTGAAGAGCCTGCTGATTGATTCCGGACCCATGGAGGCGAAATAAGACTGGATGCGGCCGTCATTGAACAGGTAGGACTGTATCTGTTTATTTATCTTCCTGTTGAAGCTTACTTACTTCTTGTTGGTGATTTCACGGAAGCTGATATCGAGCAGGTGAATCATTCCTATCAGGATTTTATCATATTTAAGGCCAAACCTGGTAATGGACTTTTCGTCGGAATAATTTTTTACTACCCAGATAAAGGGTTCCCTGTATTCCTTGTAGTTTTCCACCATCTCGGAGAACAGCGCCTTCACTTCATCAAAACAATCGCTGTCGATCAGCTGATCGACCAGATACTTGGACAGGTAGACAGGCACGAGGTTAAGATAAATAGTTTTCCAGTCATCCCTGAAATCCTTTACGAGTTCTACAAAGTCTTTCCTCATGTCCGAGTTGTCAAGTTTCGAAAACAGTTCCTCTATGCTTTCGATCCTGGAAAACACTTCGGAAAAGTCCAGATTTATTCCGGGATTGAGGAAGGGATATCTTTTGATAACCTTGCGCAGAAGGAGGAAGCCGGAAATGACGTATTCGTTGACATTGGCATACGACTTCAGGTAGCTTGTAAAAAATTCGAACATTTCATTAAAGAATTCCGAATCCGTGCTTATATCGTCATTGGCGAAGAAATCCAGGAAGGTGCTCAGGCGTGAAAAATAATTTTTTTCCGCCTTGAACTTGTTATAGGTTTTTTCCTCAAAAGATATGGGATTTTCCCTCACCACGTACTGGTCAATTTTATCCGGCAGGTTTCCGAAGGAAGAATCCGTTTTAAGTATTTCCCTTGCGCGGGAGGACCACGGCGTCCACTCGTTGACAGTGAGTATGGAAGGTACAAGCTCGGCTTTGATACGCTTCAGGTCCGTGGCGTTGTCAAAACTTTTTATGACGGTACGAAGCGCCCAGGGTATGTCTGTTTTAATTTTTTCCCGCAGTTCTTCTTTTTTAAAAACAGCCTTCAGTACCCAGATATGTTCCTTCGGAAAGGTGTTCAGGGCGTTTACCGCCATTTTAAGGGACATTTTATGACCCCGCTGTCTCGAGAAATCGACGGTTATTTCGTCGTCCTCGATTTTGACGATAATTCCAACCCCCCAGGTTTTATGGCCGACAAAGTTGCCTACGTCGAAGGCGATATGTTTTTCGAAATCGGCGATGGAATCGCGGATGTTTCTCCAGGTCTGGTTCAGGTTGGAAAGTTTTATATATTCCTCAAGCTGACTGTGCTGTGCGAATTTATTCTGAAAACATTCGATTATTTCTTTTCTGACATTGGGATTCTTGCTGTCATAATCAATTACCCTCTTCAGTATTTCGATGGATTTGTCCCAGTTTTCTGCCTTCTTGAAATGCGCGTAAAGATCCTCCAGCAGATGCGAGGCTTTTTCGGGATTGATCATTTTGGCTATCTTTTTCTCAACATGAAAAAAGAAATCGGTCTCATGAGGATCAAATTCGATGAGCTTGTGCCAGATTTCCTTTACGTTTGAAAACACTTTCTTCTGGATGTAGCGGTGAATGGCTTTTTTGTAATAATCGACGGCATCCTGAATTTTCCCTTCCTGTTCCTTTTTTTCGGCAAGATGTTTGACGATGTCCGCCTCCTCGTAATCGACCTTTATGAGGCGTTCGAGCATTTCGTACTTTTTTTCCTCTTCGTCCTCGTCACCGTAGCAATCCGCCAGCGTCCGGAGGGCGGTTTTGTTTTCGCCGAAACTGAGAATTCTTTCCGCGAGAAATTCGACAATGGCAGCCTTGTGATTGTCCGAAAAAATATTTATAAGTGCAATCAGATTGGAATCGTCTATTGACTGCCTGCTCAAAGCCAGGATGCCGGAAATATACAGTGCGATGATGCTGTTTTTCGTGTGCTGCAGGTGCTCATCGCAGAGGTTCTTTATCTCCAGCCGCTGTTTCGGGTCCTTTATTTTTTCGATGGCTTCGTCCAATTCCTTCAAGTTGGTCACGGTATAACTGTTAAGGGTTGCTCTGGTCCATTTTTCTTCGTTAAGCAATTCCGTTATGGTTCGGGTATTAGCGTCTGACATTTTTATCTCCTAGTCATTTTATATACAATTCGTAAATTTCCGCGTCCAGCTTTTTTATTCGATCAAGAAAGTCCTGAAGTTTGTCCCTTTCCGACTTGTTTCCCATAATGTGGTCGATCATCCAGAAATACCTGTTGATGAGCCTCGGAACAACAAACTGTTCATCCTTTCCCTCTTTGAGATTGCATTCCATGGAATAGATTGACTGTTTAAGCTTTCCATATTCCAGTGGTTTCAATTCCCTTTTTACATTGAAAACACCGTACAGTACACCGTACACCGGTATCCATTCCTCGAGTTCCGGTGACGCATACCCCTGCTCCTTAAGCCTGCTTACCAGCTTGCCGATAAGCATGGATTCAAGCGAGCTAACGTCGATTCTCTGGGGATTCAGGTAAAATGCCTCCCGGAAAAAAACCTTTGCCGCTTTTACTTCATTCAGAAAAGCGTAGCAGTCCGCCAGCTCCGAAAGAGTTTCCGGATCTTCCATCCTCTGGTGGCTGGCGGCTTCGAAAAAATTAACCGCTTTTTCGTAATCGCCTATCCCCTTATAGCATTTCCCTATCCTGAACAGTATATCCGGATCGTGCGCGCCCGTCTGGTGAAGCAGGTTGTTGAAACTTTCCAGAGCATTTTTAAAAACAAACTGCTTTATATTGTAGATGGCACCGTCACCCCCGGATGATAGCTTTTCCAGGAATGCCGTGAAATATTTCCACTGTTCAAGAAGGAATTCGCCTTTTTCTGAATCATCTTTGAAGGTTTCGAGTTTTTTCCCCCGGTCAACCCAGAAAGTGGCGCACTTCAGGGAGGAAACGACCTCCTGCTGCTCGAAATCGAGGGTCAGGGCCTCTGAGAGGATAGCCATGGATTCCTCAAATTTTCCTTCTCTTAATAGATCATATACTTTGGTTAATAACAAACTAACCTGTTCATGCGTACCTGTTTTTTCTCCCATAATCCGGTTACAAATTTTATTATATCACTGGGTAAATTTAAGTCAATTACACTCTGCAATAATAATTTATCGTAGTTGCTCTTCTTCCTTTAATCTGTTAGTAATTATACTATGAATTCAAAGGATAATATAGTGGTTGCACCTTCACTTCTGTCGGCTGATTTCAGCGCCATGGGGGAGGCGGTAAAAAAAATAGAGGAATCCGGAGCGGACTGGGTCCATATGGATATAATGGACGGCGTTTTTGTACCGACCCTGACTTTCGGGCCGAAAATGGTGGCGGACTTGAGGAAGAAAACAAAGCTTCCCATGGATGTTCATCTGATGGTGGTCAATCCGGAAAAATACATCAAACCTTTTATCGAGGCAGGGGCGGACCATATCACTTTCCATCTGGAGGCGGAAGTGCACAGCCACCGGCTTCTACAGAATATTCTGGGCCTTGGAATAAAGGCCGGTATATCAATCGTTCCTTCAACCCCGGCATTGCTGCTTGGAGAAATTCTTGATATGCTGGACATAATACTGATTATGACCGTAAATCCCGGATTCGGCGGTCAGAAACTCATATCCCGTTCGCTTGAAAAAATCAGTTACCTTGCTGCGATGAAGAGGGAGAAGGGATTCAGATACCGCATTGCCGTGGACGGCGGGGTGGACAAAACGACCGTGCAGTCTTTACGGGGGGCAGGGGCGGAAATTCTCGTTACCGGCTCGGCTTTTTTCGGGTCCGCCGACCCGGCTGCTGATGTTATGTATTTACGGGGAAACAATTTCGTTTAGTTTGCCGGTTGAAAAACCGAAAAGTGAGAGAGGGGTATGCCATTGAAAAAAATACGGAGTATGGTCCTGGTAATTCTTCTCGTTTTTATTCAGGCCGCGTTGTGGGGCCAGACAGTTCAGCCTGGAAAAGCGGGTTACCTTGGTCTGGGCCTCGAAAGATTCAACAACGGGCTTTACAAGGATGCCCTGGAGAGTTTCAGGATTGTGCTTTCGGATCCGTCCCTGGTCGGTCAGTACGGCGACGCGTACTTCTGGACAATAAAATCCATGCTCGCCCTCAACATGACGGGGGATGCGGAAAAAAACATAGAATTCTACCTGCTCAATTATCCGAACCATCAGGGGTATCCGGAAATACTCTACCAGAAAGGAAGACTCCTGTACGCGCAGGAGGATTATAACAACGCCATTCAGCTTTTGTACGGGTACATAGATAAGTATCCCGGTCATCCCTTTGTTGGCAACAGTTATTACTGGATAGGAGAATCCCTGTACTCCATGGGAAAGTTCGATGACGCGCTCAAGGTTTTTTCCATCGTTATCAATAAATATCCTGAAAGTTTCAAGATAGATGCCGCCAGGTATAAAATCGGCATCATCGAGTTGAAATTCAGAGAGCAGGAACTGCTCAAATTTCTTAAGTGGAGTCATGAAGAAACTCTGCGGACCCTTGAAGACTACAAAATCCGTGAAAAAACCTATGAACAGGCAATATCCGCCCTGCAGAGAAAGGTTTCCGATTACGCGGACAAGGGGACGGAGCAGAAAATTCAGGAATTGACTCTCGACGTGCAGGAGAGAGAAAAGGCGCTTTTGGCGCTGGAGGACAGCCGCAGCGCACTCCGGACTGAAAATGATGCACTTAAAAAGGCCCTTGCGGAGGCTCAATCCGCTGCCGCAGGCAGAGCACAGCCGGAGACAGCTTCCACCGCCATAACAGCCGGTACCAGAGACACTGCATCGAGCCTTCTGCAGTTCAAGGGCGAAGCGCTCGATTTAAAGGAATTCTACCTGCGCTGGCTTAGCGATGCCCAGGAGCAGTAATAGTATGAATATAAAGAGATTATGCGTTTTATTCCTTATTCTGCTTGTTCCCGGTTTTTTATCGTCTCTCGAGATAAAAGAGGGCAAGATTAAACTCGTGCTTCAGGAGAAAAACGGCCGGTTTTCCGCCTACTACCTGAAGGATGTAAAGCAGAACAAATATGTGCCTCTCCTCTTCGACCAGGACCCGCGGACCACGTCTCTCAATATTCTTGAGGGCAATAAAGTCTATAAAATGGGGGAAGCTTCAGGTTTTCAGCAGACCGTGGAAAAGACGCAGGAGGGAGCCCGTTTCGTCTGGAAATCGGCAATGTTACAGGTGACGGAGGATTTCAGTTTTATCCGTTCCCAGTCTTCTCCCCTGGCAAACGGTTTTTCTATTACCGTATCAGTAAAAAATCTGTCGGATCAGGATATCTATATCGGCATCCGCTATATCCTCGACACCTACCTGGGAGAAGATGCAAATATTCATTTCAACACGGGAACGAATAAAAACATTACCACGGAAAAATCGTACAGCGCTTTTTCACTGCCTGCCTTTGTGGTTTCCACGGACGGGACAGCGGACGGCCTCGGATTTATGGTGATGGCCAAGAATGGAGGAGTGACCCAGCCGGATCAGCTGGTCATCGCCAACTGGAAGCGCCTTAACGACTCATCCTGGTCCTTTACCGCAAACGAAACGAGAAATTTCAATCTGCTGCCTTATTCCATTAACGATTCCGCCCTGGCGTTATACTACAATACCGCCCGTCTCGGCAAAGGAGAACAAAAGCAGATAAAACTGGCCATGGGCGCCTACATAAGCGAAGGTTTCAGCGTAAGCTCTTCCGCTTCAGAGTCTCCGATTGCCAGCATGTTCCAGAATGCCATCATTAATGAGCCCAAGGACGGGAATGATATTGAATCCGCCGTTAAATCGGACCTGCTGACCATCTCGGACCTGATTGAAAAAATAAACAGCGGGCTCTTGAATCCGGGCTCCATTTCCGAAGGAGACCTGAATATAATCAGGCAGATAATTGACGAGCTTAAAAAAAGGAAGACCCGCTACGACGGTCAGTAAGGGCACGATTCCGTAGATGGCAGTAAAAGAATTAAAACGCGCGCTTAAGTTTCTGCAGGCGCGCAAATATCATGAGGTTCTAAGGCTCCTGGAGCCGCAAACCTTCAGGTTCAGGGAAAGTTATGCTTTTTATTATTTTCTAGGACTTGCCTGCATCCACTTAAACGATGTATCCGGTGCAGCCACCTACCTGAGGCGGGCGGCGGACCTCAAGCATGAAAGTACTTCCGCAAAGCTTGGGCTGGCGTACCTGCACTTGAGAAAAAACGAAACCTCCGAAGCTATACAACAGTATCTCAAGGTTCTCGAATTTGATCCCGGGGACAAGACGGCCCATCAGGGACTCAATATGCTCAAACGGTCCGCGGACAGCCAGGAATTCGTCGATTATTCGGAATCTTCAAAAATAAATGCGCTTATTCCCCGCGTGAAGAAATCGTTTCCCGCTTTTTTATTCATCCTGCTGCCTGTTCTTATTATTACCGTTTTTCTGATCGTGTATTTTGTACCGAAAATTGTAAGCGGATCCATAGGGACGCGCACGCACCGGATAGAAAACTTCGCGGAGCTTACCCTGCCTGAAACCTCCTCCCTTACAGTGTCCTCCGGGCAGTTCACCTACATACTTACGGAAAGGGAAATACGCGACAGTTACGCCCTTGCCGTCTCTTCTTTTGAAAAATTCAGCGATAACATCGCCCAGAGGGAGATAAACAGGCTCCTGCTTTCCAACGCTTCGGAAGCAATTAAGGAAAAGGCGAGGCTTATCAGTAGTTACCTCGGCGCTCCTACTTTTCTGAACTATTCGGGAGAAATTAGTTATGCGCAGGCTGTGAAGGAGCCTGAACTGTACAGGAACTGTTATGTAAAATGGAAAGGCCTGATTGGCAATCTTTCGGTGACAGATGAAAAAATCACTTTTGATTTGCTCGTAGGATACGAAACCCAGAAGGTCCTCGAGGGGGTGGTTCCCGTATCCCTTCCCTTTGCCGTGCTCCTTCACAACGGCGACCCTGTCGAAGTGATCGCAAAAATAACCGGTACCGCACCCTTTTCACTGGAAGGAACCGCAATAAGGCCCATACAGCCTTGAGAGCCGTTGTACAGCGCGTAAGCGACTGCAGGGTGACAGTAAACGGGGAAGTGACCGGGCAGCATACCACAGGGGCTCCTGGTGTACCTTGGCGTGGCCAGGGGAGACGGGGAGACGGCAGGTCTGTATCTTGCCAGAAAAATAAGCGGTCTGCGGATTTTCGAGGATGCGGCGGGTAAAATGAATCTGTCCCTGTAAGACCTGCCGGATTACGGAATCTGCGTGGTTTCACAGTTTACCCTTCTTGCCGATGCGTCCCGGGGGAGGCGACCCTCCTACACCGGGGCTGCAGAGCCGGACCAGGCCCTGCGCCTTTATTTAAATTTTATCGACTGCCTTAAATCCCTTGGCTTTAACCCCGCCTGCGGCGTGTTTAAGGAAACCATGAAAGTTTCCTGCACAAACGAAGGACCTGTCACCATCATCCTCGATTCCCCACAGCCCTTTATTTGAATTTTTTCCTGTGATAGTATGGGCTATTCTGAAGCAGCACAGAAGAAATCCGCGTATAAGGGAATATATCGTAAAAAGGGGAACTCAATGGCGAAAAAACTGACTACCATGACAACCGAAGACTACAGCGCCTTGCAGCAGGACAAGGAAAAAGCCCTGGATGCTGCCCGCCTGCAGATAGAAAAACAATTCGGTAAAGGATCTCTCATGAAACTGGGCAACGGTACCGGAATTCCGGGAATCCGCACGATACCCTCAGGGTCGATTCTTCTGGATGCGGCCCTGGGAGTGGGCGGGTATCCCAAAGGAAGGGTAATTGAAATTTTCGGACCGGAATCTTCCGGAAAAACCACTCTTGCCCTTCATGCCATCGCCGAGAGCCAGAAAAAGGGTGGTATCGCGGCATTTATCGATGCGGAACACGCCCTCGATCCCTTATATGCCAAGGGACTCGGTGTCAACATTGACGAACTGTGGGTTTCCCAGCCGGACACCGGCGAACAGGCACTGGAAATTACGGAATCACTTATACGGTCCGGGGCAATGGATGTCATCGTCATCGATAGTGTGGCTGCCCTTACGCCCCAATCGGAGATTGAGGGAAACATGGGCGATTCTCATATGGGTCTACAGGCACGGCTTATGAGCCAGGCACTCCGCAAGCTAACGGGGACCATATCGAAATCCGGCACCTGCCTTATTTTTATAAACCAGATACGGATGAAAATCGGCGTCATGTTTGGCAATCCGGAGACCACCACCGGCGGTAACGCGCTCAAATTCTATTCTTCCGTGCGGCTTGAAGTGCGGAAAATCGAGACAATCGCGGCGAGTGGAGAAGACGCCACAGGAAATATGGTCAGGGTCAAGGTGGTCAAAAACAAGGTGGCACCTCCCTTCAGGAAGGCTGAACTTGAGATTATTTTTGGAAAAGGTATTTCCTGGTCAGGAAGTCTGCTCGATGCGGCTGTGGAGCACGGCCTAATCCAGAAGAGCGGCAGCTGGTATTCCTACAAGGAGGACAGAATAGGGCAGGGCAGGGAAAACGCGAAGCTCTTCCTGCAGAGCAACCCGGACATTGCGGAGAAAGTCGACAAGGAGCTGAGGACGCTGCTGTTTCCAAAAGCGACTCCGGCTGAGGAACCCGAAAAATCATCCGCGGAAGATAAAACGGAGAAACCGAAACCTGCCGCCGGCATACTTGCCGCCGGTCTGCAATCCGCCGCTATCCAGGGGATCGCCCAAAAACAGACGGCGGTCCAGCAGGACAAGAAATCAGGCGGAACCGGGGAAGGCTCAAATAACACGGAATCTCAGGAAACAGCGAATGAAGAGGAACTTTTTTAGCACGTCAATTGCATACAGGTATTTACTAGTTCACTCTTAACCGGTATAGTCTCTAATTCAGGTGGCATGAACACAGTACAAGCAGAGGAAAAACAGCGCTACAGGCTGGGGGATTTTGAAGGGCCTTTGGACCTTCTGCTCTTTCTCATTAAAAAGTCGGAAAT
>SPDA01000422.1 GCA_004525155.1 Spirochaetales bacterium | reverse complement strand
CGTTATTTCACTATGCAGATGGACTACCTCCGGTTTTTGTCGGAACATTCGAAAGGTAAATATTTTTTCACCGAAATGATAACAATTGACGGACTTAACTTTCTCGATTGTGTGAGGGGTGGTGAAGCGTATACGGATATTTACGATTACCCTGAAGAAATTACCCAAATCATGGATTTCGGTTCCGAACTAAACATATGGCTCGTTAAAGAGCAACGGAAAGTAATTGACAAATACAAGGGGGGGCGTTTCAATTTTTATCAGATATGGACACCGGAAGAGACAATTTTTATCAGCGTTGACGCCTACGGGCAATGTTCAGAAGAGGTTTTCGAACAATTCGGCCGAAAGTATGTCCAGAAAATGGCAGATGCCTTCGGCGGCTGTTTTCTCCATGTTCATTCCGATGCCATGAGACTGTTACCTAATTATGTAAAATTAAATAATCTAGTTGCGATAGGTCTCGAGGATTGGATTAAACCCCCCAGAGCGATGGAACATATAGCAGAGATTCGTAATTTGACGGAGGATATTCCCCTTATGGTGAACATAGGCAGAAGGGAATTCATGAGCCGTATGGACTTGAAAACACTTCCCGGAAATATAATCTATTGGATACGGGATGTCCAATCAGTCGGCGAGGCCCGGGAACTTTCACTTCTTGCCTACCGGTATCGGGCACCTTATCATTCGAGTACCTACTAATAAATTCGACATAAGGAGATTCGTTTGGAAAGAATTCTTGCCTTTTCCTGTCACCCGGACGATCTGGAATTCGAGGCAGCCGGGACCCTGGCCCTGCTTGCGGCGAAGGGGTATGAAATTCATTGTGCCACAATGACCGGCGGGGAAGTGGGATCGCAGACTGAAAAACCGCAGGATATCCGAAACATCCGTTTAAAAGAAGCTGAAGAATCAGCACGGGTTCTCAAGGGCACCTACCATTACGCGGGAGGACACGACCTCCAGGTTGAATACAACGATTATTACCGGAAGATCACTACCAGGGTCCTGCGCGAGGTGGACCCTTATATTGTCCTGACGCAGCCGCCCTCGGATTATCTGGTGGATCACGAGGAAACATCGAAGCTGGTGCGAAATGCCGCTTTTATCGCTTCCGTGCCTTCCTTTGACTGCGGTGTGCCCACAACCCCGATGAAACGCATCCCTTATCTGTATTACTGGAACGCTATAGATTTGCAGGATATTTTCGGCCGGCCGCTGCCCATGCACTTCGGCGTGGATGTTGCCTCTGTCATGGACAAGAAGGAGCAAATGCTTGCCTGCCACAAGTCCCAGCGCGACTGGCTTAAATACATTTTTAAATGGGATGCCTATATGGAGAACATGAAGAACGAAACACGAAATCAGGGGAAGCTGATTGGACGTGAATACGGGGAATGTTTCATTCAGCATCTCGGCAGCGGACACCCGCAGGACAATATTCTGGGCAGGATACTCGGAGATTATCTGGTTGATTTATTAGAAAAATAGTATATTATTGTCACCCAGGTACTGATTTGTGAACATTCTGGAGGCGGCAATGGCTCAACAGATAGACTGGTACAAGACACCAGTTTCGGCCGACATTCTCAAGGAAATGAACAAGCGGAGCGACTTTCGCGGGCTGCTGCAGGCAGGTTCCTTCCTGATCATTTACCTCGGTCTCGCCTTCCTCGGCGTCTGGTTTTTCCTTATGCGCATGTGGATTCCCATGGTCCTGTCCTGCTATGCTCACTCCATCTTCAGCAGTTTCGTGGGCATGGAAGCGGCGGTCCACGAATTGAGTCATAAAACACCCTTTAAATCCACGTGGCTTAACGAGCTGTTTTACTATCTGTTTTGTTTCCTCACCTGGAACAATGCGGTCCATTTCCGCATAAGCCACATGAATCATCACAGGTTAACCATGCACAGGGGCCTGGACAAGGAAGTCATTATCGAGCCTGCTCCTTTCGGATTCTGGGACCGCTTTAGCTGGGTTACCTTCGATGTAAAGAAATGTAAAATGATCATGGTCCCGGCAATCGCCAATTTTTTCGGAAACGCGGATGTCGATCCTTTTTCCTGGGACCCGCTCTTATCGAAAGACGACCCACGGAGGAAAGATATTGTCCGGTGGGCGCGTATTCTGGTAATCGGCCAGCTTATCCTTTTGGCGGTGTTTATTTATTTTAAATTGTGGCCGCTTATTTATATGGTTACCATTGGTTATTTTTTCGCGACGTTTGCGGGCATGGGCACCGGGATCATTCAGCACCAGGGTATGTGTTCAAGCGTGCCGGATTGGCGGGTCTCCTGCCACACCGTGCTGACAGGCCCCGTCATCGGCTATCTCTACTGGCGGATGAACTACCACATCGACCATCACATGTACCTGGCCGTGCCTTTTTTCAGGCTGAAAAAATTCCATGCGCTTATTGCCTACGATCAGCCTGAACCGCCTACAAGTTTCTCCGCGGGCCTTAACAGGATTAGAAAGATTCACCGCCGGCAGCGCACGGAGCCGGGTTACTGCTTTATCCCGGAGTTTCCGGAATCAGCGGCTGCGCCCCGGCTGCCAGACGGGTGCTGCTGATTATTCCGGCAGCATCTCCAGGTCAACAATATCGAAATAGACTTCGCTGTAGGTTTCGTCCACCTTGCTGCCCGGGCGCTTCGAAGACCCGGTGACGACGCCGAAACTGCCGTAAAAGCGCAGGTGTTCCGGCCCGTACAGGTCCCAGTCGAAGGGAAACGTGCCGATGTTGTAGCCTACAAGCTGGTTTAGGAATTTATAATCTTCATCCGGGTCAATGTAGCAATCCTGAATATAAGGCTTGTCCCCGGGCCCGCGGAGCATGTGCTGCCAGATGACATTTGAAATGCGGCCGGTAAGGGTGATTTTCCTGTCCAGGTAATCATCGGGGCTCCCGTCCTTGGGGAAGGGTTTGTAGTCGAGGTAGGGGTTAATCATTCCTTTACCTTTCGAAGGTCTGTCTTCCGCCGGAAGAAACAGGACAGAAATGAGGCACAGCCATACTATTCCTCCTATTCTGGGGAACCATGGTTTCATACATAGTAAAGGTATACCGGTTTTCCGGAATTTTCCAGCGGAAAGTCCTGTTACCCCTGGGAATAGTAATTTTTTTTTGCTGATAGGGCTTATTGCAAAAAAATAATATACGAAATGCAAAGGATATTGTATAATTCAGATAGCAAACTT
>SPDA01000283.1 GCA_004525155.1 Spirochaetales bacterium | reverse complement strand
TTCATGCCTCCGTTTCGGAGATAAATCCGGAAATTAATTCCCGGACCCGGACCGTGGAAATTAAACTGAAGCCGGCCGTGCCGGATGAGCGCATGAAGGCCGGCATGTCCGCCAGGGTGAAAATACTCACGAATGTAAAAACCCAAACCGTGAAGATTCCGAGAAACGCCCTGGTTACTTTAAACGGCGTCTCTTATATTTACGTGCTTGCGGGGAATACGGCGGTGAAGCGGGAGATCCAGACAGGGATACTCATTGACGACAAGGCGGAGATCATTTCGGGCTTAAGCGCCGGGGAGGTCGTGATCCTGGACGCCCAGGGACTGCCGGGCGATCGAGTGCCGGTTAACGTAACCGAACAGGTTCCGGCCCTTCCTTCGGGCAATCCCTTGTGGGGGTAGGATAGTATGAGTGTAGTTCAAAATACCATCAAAAAACCGACCACCGTCATTATAATTTTTGCGCTCATCGTAGGGCTTGGCCTGTACCTGGTCCGCAGCCTGCCCATCGACATGCTGCCGAATATCGAAATCCCCATCATCGTTCTGTCCACGACCTATACGGGCGCGGGTCCCGAGGATGTGGAAAAATCCGTAACAAGGCCCCTGGAAGGCGCCATGCTCAGCTTAAACGGGCTTAAGCGGGTCAATTCCACGTCGTCGGAAGGTTCCAGCCAGATTATCATGGAATTCGAATACGGAACGGATTTGGCCGCGGCAGCCAACGATGTCCGGGATTCCCTGGACATGGTGCGGGGCGGCCTGCCGACGGATGCGAGTACTCCAAGGCTGTTTAAATTCAATATGTCAAGCCTGCCCATTCTTCAGATTGCGGTCCGCGGGTCAGGCAGCGACGAGCAGCTGCGGGAAATCGCGGAGGATATTATTCAGCCCCGCCTGGAGCAGGTAGACGGTGTGGCAATCACGAGTCTGCAGGGAGGAAGGGTCAAGACCGTGCTCGTGTATCTGGCCCAGGACAGGCTCGAGGCCTACGGCATTACCCTGACCCAGGTCGCCGCCGCCCTTGGTTCCCAGAACCTGCAGACCGCGGGGGGCAATATCCAGGAAGGCGCCATGAAGTACATGCTCCGGACAACGGGGGAATTTACCGGCATCGAGGACATCCGGAACGCGGTCATACTCAACAAACCCGTGGGCGGCGGTTCGAATGTTCTCGTGCCGGTGCTGCTTAGGGACATCGCCGAAGTCAGGGAGGACTTCAAGAAAGCCAATAACCTGGTTTTCATCAACGGGGAACCGGGCATCTACATTTCCGTACAGAAACAGAGCGGTACCAACTCGGTCGACGTAGCGGACAAGGTCCTGGCGCGCATGGAGGAACTGGGAAAAACCGGCGCCCTGCCCGCGGACGTCTCCCTTATAACGGTGTCCAATACCACCACCATGACGAAATCATCGATTTCCCAGGTCGTGTCCACCGCCCTTCAGGGGGGCATATTCTGCGTGATAATCCTGTTCATATTTCTCCGTAGAATCAAGAGCACCCTTATCGTAACCATTTCCATACCCATATCGATTCTCATAACGCTGATCGCCATGTATTTCGCCAAAATTTCCATCAACCTGCTTTCTTTAACCGGTATCATGCTGGGAGTCGGCATGATTGTGGACAATTCCATAGTCATTATGGAAAACATTTTCAGGTACCGGGAGCGGGGAGCGAAACTTACGGTAGCCGCGAACCTTGGAACAAAGGAGATGGTGAGAGCGATTACCGCCTCCACCACCACCACGGTCTGCGTGTTTCTTCCGCTGTTTCTGTTCCGCAGCCGTCTGGGCATGATGGGCCTGCTGTTTAACGATCTCTCGTTTACAATTATCGTTGCCCTTTTGGCCTCTCTTTTTATCGCCATGTTTCTCGTCCCCGTGCTGGGAAGCAAGTACCTGCCCATCATCACCCAGAAGCAGCGGCCTGTCCGGATAAAATTTTTAAGGGCAATCGACGAGTTTATGGACAGACTGTTCATACGGCTCGACAACGGCTATAAGCGGATTCTTGCCGTGGCCCTCAAAAACAGGCTTATTACCATACTCTTTGTGCTGGGTTTGTTCTTCGGAACCTTGTCCTTCATCCCCAAATTGGGGTTAAACCTCATGCCGTCCATGGGCGAGGACTCCGTCAATCTGTCCGTAACCATGACCCAGGGTACGCCCCTTGACCGTACCTACGAGACCCTCGCCGAGTTTGAAAAATTCATAAACGAAGAGGTGAACGGGATTGATAATGTGATTTTAACGGCGGGAGGCGGCGGATTTTTAGGCGTGCCTGCGGGTAATGCCGGAAGCATAAACATTACCCTGCCCCCCTTCAGCGAAAGGATCGATTCCCCGGACGATATCAAGCGAAAACTCCGATCGCAGTTCGATAATTACCCGAATGCCGAATTCTCCTTCGGCGGCGGCAGGGGCGGCGGTTTCGGGCAGGCCGGTCCGGAGATACAGGTTAAGTCCGAAGACCTGGAAAAGGCGAAACAGACAGCCCTGACCATAGCAGAGCTTATCAGGGCGAATGTACCGGAATTAACCGAACCTTCGGTGGATTTCGTTGAAGGCCTGCCGGAGATGAAGCTTTTTATAGATCGGCAAAAAGCCAACGCACTCGGGGTGGATATCGCTTCGGTGGGAAGGGAACTGAGATCGAGCGTCGAAGGCATGACCGCCACCATCTACCGGGGCGGCGGCGAGGAGCTTGAGGTTTTCGTTTCCCTTCGGGAAGGCGACATCGGGAACGTACAGGATTTAAACAAAATATTCGTGACCAGCAGATCCGGGGCCAAAATACCCCTGGCGAATTTCTCGAAATTCGAAAAGGACTTAAGTCCCGTATCCATCAAAAGAACGAACCAGTCCAGGGTAGTGCGGATTACGGGGGCCCTGGCCCAGCGCGCCGCCATCAGCGATGTGCAGGCGAAAATTCAGGAACTCATGACCAGGAACATCGTTATGGATGACGCCGTGCGCGTGGAGTTCGCAGGGTCCTTTACCGAGGTGAACGAAATCACTACGGAACTTTTTATTATTATCATTATTTCACTGGCCCTCGTATTCGGGGTCATGGCCATCCAGTTTGAATCGTTTAAGGATCCGCTCATCATCTTCTTTACCATACCCCTCATGCTTGTCGGGGTCATCGCCATGTACGTCATCACCGGGGAATCGTTAAGCATGTTTTCCCTGGTGGGCGTCATCATGCTGGTGGGAATCGTAGTCAATAACGGCATCGTGCTGGTGGATTACACGAACCTCATGCGGTCCCGCGGCTTGAGCCTGAACGAGGCCTGTATTACAGCGGGCGGCAACAGGCTTCGTCCCATCCTCATGACTTCCCTGACCACCATACTCGGGCTTGTACCCATGGCCTTCTTCCCCGGGGAGAGCTCCCAGCTGTGGCAGCCCTTTGGACGAACGGTTATCGGGGGCCTTTTCACCAGTACCCTCTTTACCCTGTTTTTCGTTCCGGTCATGTACAGCCTGTTCAACAAGAAAAAAAAGCCGCGGAGGGCCGCCGGACGCGGAAGGCAGAAATCAATTGCCGGGAGTTTCCCATGAAAAGAATAGAAATAATCGCCAATAAAACCGTGGAGGAAAACATCCATGAGGCTCTTTCCGAACTGGAGGTGGGACAGTATTATACAAAGTTTGCCATCGCCCACGGCCGGGGGAAATCCGGCACCAGGTTCGGCGACGCGGTCTGGCCTGAAGAAAATTTCATATTGCTTATTTACGCCGGGGAGAGGGAGGCGGAGCTTATCAAACGGGCGGTCGGTAAAGTGAAAAACGACTTTCCCGCGGAGGGCATCAAGCTTTTTGAATTGGGATAAAAAATAAGACATTATGATGGGATGAAAGGCGTCATCGCTAGGGACGCGGAAAAGGGCTTGAACACCTGCTGCCTTAAAAAATTATTCATTTGCCGCATCACCTAAAGCCTGATATACATCTGTCCCATTTCAGTGTTTTGCGGGAGCAGTATGCCCAGCTACAGGGAAAAGCTGAAACAGGCGGCTTTTTCGGCTGTAAAATAACCGTATTCCGGATAATTTGTTTGACAAGGATTATAACTTTTCCTATCATATATACTTTATATTGGACAGCTAGGGAGTAATGCATGAAATTTAAATCTTTTTGGTTTCTGTTAGTTCTTATAGCTCTTGCCGTACTGCCGGCGGCAGCCCAGAGTGTCGAACGGACGGCCCACACCGTCAGGAGCGGCCGGGTGCGTCTTGAAGCCGAGCTTTTGATGCCGGAAGGCGGCGAAGATGTCAAGGGCGCGGTCGTGTTTGC
>SPDA01000393.1 GCA_004525155.1 Spirochaetales bacterium | reverse complement strand
TGTTCCCCGCAGAGGCCCTTTGTCAGGTCCGGCCGGGTGAGGCTTCCCCTCCTTACGGCTGTAGCGATAAGTTCCTTTACCTGCGGGTTTAGAATCTGGAAGGGGTTCCCTTCGATGATGTCGAACTGCGTATAATCAGGCATGAAGGAGTTGAAGTCATCCCGTGAAAGACCGCAGGTAGTCTGGGTAAGATCGTTCGTTCCGAAGGAGAAGAACTGCGCATACTTGGCAATTTCCCCTGCGCCCAGGGCGGCAGCGGGCAGTTCTATCATCGTACCGATTTTGTAGTCGATGGGTTTGGCTTTCATCTGAAGTCTTACTTCTTTTTCAACATCGAGAATGCCCTTAAAGGTCTTTCCTTCGATTTTCTTGCCGTAGATAAGGAGCTTCAGTTCATTTTCGTTCATGATTATGGGAATCATGATTTCGGGACGCACATCCACCTTTTCATTTTTGAGCAGGTAAACTGCTTCAAATATGGCCTGAACCTGCATTTCGTAGATTTCAGGATAGGAAACAGCGATTCGGCAGCCGCGGTGGCCTAACATGGGATTGAATACCTGAAGGGATTCAATGGCCGCATTAATTTCGGCCTTCGTTATTCTGGCCGAATCTTTCTGCGACTGCATGTACGAAATAAATAATTTCATTTCGTCGTCGTTGTGGGGCAGAAATTCGTGGAGGGGCGCATCCAGCAGACGGATGGTCACTTCCTTGCCCTGCATTATCTTGAAGACCTTATAAAAATCGGTCTTCTGCATGTTCTTGAGCTTTTTAAGAGCCTTTACCCTCTTTTCCAGCGTATCGGAAACGATCATTTCCCGGAAAACGTTTATGCGCTTTTCGTCGAAGAACATATGCTCGGTCCTGCAGAGCCCGATGCCTTCAGCTCCGAACTTGAGCGCAAGAGCGCCATCTCTAGGGGAATCTGCATTGGCCCTGACATGGAATTCATGGACATGTTTTTTCACAATCGAAATAAATTCAATAAGCCCCGATTTTTCAGGATCCGGCTCGATAAGCGTTGCCTGTCCGAGGAATATCTGGGGGTCTCCATACTGGGGGACATTGAGGGTTATGTAATCGCCTTCCTTGATGGTGGATTTGCCGATAACTGCCTTTGTCCCCTGGATTTTCATGTCTGTCTTTACAAGTGAAACTTTGCCGTATTGTCTTGCTACAACGGACGCGTGGGCGGAATATCCGCCTTCACATGAAAGCACTCCGGTAGCCACTTCAATGGCCTTCACATCCTCAGCAAAGGAAGACGACATGCAGAGAATGAACCTCGTGTCTTCGCTTTTATGCTGGCAGATCTTGTGCGCTTCCAGAAGCGAGTCGGTCGTAAAATAAACCCGGCCGATTGCAGCCCCAGGCGCTCCCGGTATGCCCCCTTCGATGGACGGAAGGCTTTTTACCGAACTTATATCTATGATGGGATGAAGTATTTCGTTCAACTGACCCGGTTTAATGGCTTTTATTACATACCGGTCGTCGATAACCTTCCGCTTGAAGAGATCCAGCAGGGTCTGTATGTCGGACTGGGTGGATTTCGTCATGACCGGGCGCTGTTCGATTAGCCAGAGTTTGCCGTTCTCGATAACGAAAAGAATCATTCGAATCTCTTTAAAGTGGTCTTCCACAATCCTCGCGACTTTGTCCAAGTCCTTTAGCAGGACGGTTCCGAGCTTGTTGATGTTTTTTCCTTGCTCGCCGAAGGAATCGAATTTGTTTTCAAAATATTCGCCGTCAAGCTTCTTTTCACCGGTAACAATGTTTCTCGTGTAAAAATTGCCGCTGGATGAATCTTTACCGTAATTGCCGTATACCATGGGCTGAATGAGAAGCGCCGTATCGTCCTCGTCAAGTTCATCGAGATCGAGCAGCCGGCTTACTCGTTTAAGGGAAATTTCAAGCTGTGTGTACGCGTCGCTGAAAAATCCCTCCGGCAGGAGTTTTGTGTACTGGTCGATGATTTTCTTGCTTTCCTCGGGCTTTTTGATTTCCTTCATGTTTCCGGTGATGGATGAAATCGCCTTGCGGATTTTTTCTGCATCCGCCTCGCGGTTTTCGAGTTCCGCTATTTTGGCCTCGATTTCAAGATTACCCTTCATGAGAAAAAGGATTTCATGGTAGCCGAAATTTTCCCCGACAAAATTGTTAAAGCCGCTGATGGTCTGATCAGTGAGGCCGTAATTGTGCAGGGCCGGATACGATACTATAGCCAGGTTGGGACTAATGACAATTTTTACAAGCATGGGATTCTGCGCATCGCCGAAAACCTTGCTTGTGACACCCTCAAGTTTCTTGAAGTAGGTCTTGAGAATGGGTTTGAGATCCGCATTCTCCATATGTGCCGCGACATACGCATCGATAATAAATCCGGGCAGAATCGGCAGGTTTAGAGCGGCCAGTTCATTGGCCTGTCTTCCGCGAAGCCCCAGCTTTTCTACAATCTGCTCGTCCTTTATGTAATCCTTACTGCCGAAAAAATGGAAATTTTCTTTCATACAATCGCCTCTTTAAAATGGTATCAGCGGCTAAAACAATTTAAGCACGGTATTGACTGGAAACCGCAGAAAATCTTCAAACCTTGAACTAGCCCCCTGCCTTAGGTATCTCTGCAGCTTAGCTATATCTTTTATTTCGTCTCCCGCGACGGCAAACATAATAGCGCTTCCATGCTTAACCTTTCCCCACTTGAACAGGGTGTTGATATCATGAATTCTTTCACCTTCATAAAAAATATATACTTCACTGCCTGGATATTTGACCACATAACTTGCGATAATTTTCTTCCAGGCTTCCACATTTCCGTTATGAAAAAGTTCGTTGGTAACGGGAACGGAATACATGGGAGACATGGTTCTCCTGCCGGTGGGTGCCGCAGGGGGCGGAGGGGCCTGCCTTTCCGGTTCACGGACAGCGGCGGTTTCTTTCGATTTTCCGGCCTCGACCGCGGAAATAATTACCGCGGTTTTCGCTCTCCCCCGTCCGGGTTTCTTTGCCGGCTCTGCTTTGGGCTTCACAGCCGGGCTTGGCGCCTTTGCTTCTTTAACGGGCGAAAAAGCGTATTTCCCTTTTTCAAGGGCCGGAATCTGCTTCATCTTTCTGCCGCTGATCAAAGCTATCATATTCTGGATGACACCGTCCGCAAGTTTATCATCAAATTTATTACCGAAAGCGCCTACATAAAATACCAGAAGTTCATCAATTTTTAGCTGGGTGATACTCTCCCAGCTTTTCGGATTTTTCGGATTGACGGCCATTATACCCAGTTCCGGATGATGGTAAACAAGAACAATATCAAGCGCTTTCCATTTTACGACAATTTTCTGGATGGAAGAAAAGTCTGTAAAATTCTGAAGGA
>SPDA01000644.1 GCA_004525155.1 Spirochaetales bacterium | reverse complement strand
CTTCCCTGGGCCGTTTACGGCGATAAGGAAAGCAGAACAAACCTCATCAATTCCATTCTCATGAACACGCAGATTCTTTCCGATTTGAACTGGAAGCTTCAGGATAAATATGTCCGTCTCAAATCCGAAATCGTTGACTTTGAAGAATTCTCCGCAGACGATGCCGAAATACTTTTCGTTGCCTACGGCATCAGTTCGCGAATCTGCCAGACATCACTTCAGAGTCTGCGCAAACGCGGCATCAAGGCGGGTCTTCTCCGGCCGAAAACGCTTTTTCCCTTCCCCTCGGAAAGGATTTATTCCCTGGCTTCCAAAGCTAAATTCATTGTGGCAGTGGAGCTTTCCGACGGGCAGATGGCGGAGGACGTGGAACTCGCTGTCCGCTGCACATGTCCCGTACTGCGGTATAACTGGCTGGGGGGTATCGTGCCTTCCTCGGAGGAGATTGTCGAAAGAGTTGAGAAGGATATAAGTCAGGTATAAACTATGGTAAAACACTCAAAACCGAAATCCTTTTACGATACCTATGAAAGAAAAGGGGAAGGCACCAACACGACCCACTATTGCCCCGGCTGCGGGCACGGCACGGCCCACAAGCTGATAGCCGAGCTTATAGACGAATTCGGCATCCAGGACAGGACCATTTTCGTGTCTCCGGTGGGCTGCAGCGTGTTCGCATTTTATTATTTCGATACCGGTAATGTTCAGGCCGCCCACGGAAGGGCGCCGGCGGTGGGAACAGGAATACGGAGAAGCCTGAAAGACGCGATAGTCATTTCCTATCAGGGTGACGGGGACCTGGCCGGTATAGGCATGGGCGCCATAGTGCACGCGGCCAACAGGGGCGAAAACATGACCGTGTTCTTTATCAACAACGCCATTTACGGGATGACAGGGGGACAGATGGCCCCGACAACCCTCCTCGGCCAGAAAACCCTGACCACCCCCCTCGGCAGGACAACGATGAGGGACGGCAATCCGATAGGCATGTGCGAACTGCTGGACGCGCTTAAAACGCCGGTATTCATCGAAAGGGTCACCCTTACCGACGCCAAGGGAGTGCTCAAGGCGAGAAAAGCTTTCAAAAAGGGGCTGTTAAACCAGATCGAGAAGAGGGGGTTTTCCTTTATCGAGGTCCTTTCCCCTTGTCCGGTCAACTGGAAAATGCCCCCCACTGACGCGCGCAGATGGGTCAAGGAAAGCCTGGAACCCGAATTTCCGGTAAAAAATTTCCGGGACCTGGTAGATAACCCGGTGCAGGATATTTCCTATCCAGTACTGGGCGAGAAGGCAATGCTCAAGGCCCTCGACATCGTGGTTGAGCCTGAAAAACCGTACCGGCCTGCCGTAAAAGAGTTCAGCACCCAGCTGGTAAAAATCTCCGGTTTCGGCGGTCAGGGTGTCATGTCCGCGGGAGTGCTTCTGGCTGACTGCGCGATTATGGACGGGCTTCATGCAACCTGGCTGCCGTCCTACGGACCCGAGATGCGGGGAGGCACGGCCAACGCCAGTGTCATTGTTTCGGACAAGCCCATAGGCTCCCCTGTCGTCATTTATCCCAGCGTGCTTTTCGCCATGAACGGACCTTCAATGAGCGCTTTTGAGAAATTCATGAAACCCGGAGGGCTGGTGCTGATAAACGGTTCCATTGTCAGCGAGCAGGTGACGAGGAAAGACCTCAAGTCCTTCCACATCCCCGCCTCTGACCTGGCCCGGGAAGCCGGGCTTCTCGCTGCTGCCAACGTGGTTATGCTGACCGTGTATGTCATGCTGTCCGGTGTCGTGAAGATAGAAACGCTCAAACAGGTCGTGCCCATGTCCATAAAGCACAAACATCTGACAGAGGTTAACATCAAGGCCATTGACGCAGCCGCGGGTTACGTCAGGCGGGAAAAGCTCTCTCTGTAAATGAAATCCGTACTGAACGCCGGTGCTGAACGGATTCAGAAGAGATCCGACAGGCTGGTTTTTTCCAGTTTGTCGGAAATGTAATTCCGGATATCCCTTAAAATAGCCACGAGCTTGTCATTTTTTTCAATAGGTGTGGACTGGTAGAAATAGGTACTGACGGAATCCGCAGGGGCCAGCGGGCCGTCCATGAGCCGGATTATCTCCGCCAGATGAATGTCGCCGGGAGGTTTGGCGAGCTTATACCCGCCTTCGGCGCCCTGTCTGCTGGAAACG
>SPDA01000580.1 GCA_004525155.1 Spirochaetales bacterium | reverse complement strand
TGCGGTCCTGAACATGAGGTCCACTTTTTCGAAGGGCATTTCGTTTCGGAGATCGCTGTCGGAAGCGAGAATGAGCGAGCCTTCGCAGCCTGCGTCGCGGATTACCTCCAGGGTCTGACAGATAATCTCCCCGCTGCCGCCGCGGACGAGCGTGTGGGAGGAGTCCACGTTGCCGATGAGGCAGAGCCTTCTGCCGTACTTCTCCCGCACAGTTTTTATAGACATACCCGCCGTCCGCTGAATGGGGTGCAGGCCGTTTAATTTCATTGCTGCAAGGTCGTCCAGGTAGAGGTTGATGTTGCCGTCGCAGTGCAGAAACGCCGGCACACCGCCGCCTGCGGCGAGGTCGAAGAGTTCCTCGATAAAGGGGAGGAGAAGCTTCCGGAACTGGTCAAGTCCGAAAAATGGCGCGGAAGCGAACCCGAGGTCCTCCGGTATGCAGATGACGTCGACCTTCGCCCCGATTAATTTTTTTACTGCAGCCAGATAGTATTCATTGGACAGCCTGAATATTTCTCTGACTAACTCCGGATCATCATAAGCCCAGGTAAAAATATTGGTCAATCCGCAAATAAGGGTGGCCGTCGTAAGGGGCCCCGAGACACCGCCGACAATAGCGGCCCGGTCCCCCGCCATGCTCTGAGCAAGCCTTATTTCCGATAGCCGCTCCGGCAGCTCGGGGTCCGGCAGTCTGTATTTTTTCAAATCCTCCCGGCCCTTTATCGGGAAATCGACCGGAGCGTCCGTAGGCCAGGAATATGCGCTTTTTTCATATACCGTTCCCCATTCGTCCCGGTAATGCTTTTCGTCTATTTCCTGCTCCTCCGTGGTGTCGAACCCTCCGAAGCCGCCGTACCCTATAAAAGCGCCGTCGAGTCCGTACGACAAGGTGGCATCCATGACATCCTTCGCGTTGTACGCCTGGGGCCATCTCCCGGTAATCCGCTCGATGAATACCTGGCTGTCGAGAAAGTCGAAAATCGGCACCCTGTCCGGGATGCCTCCCGTAAGCGCGGTAAGAAATCTTTCCCTGCCTGTCATGAATGCCCGGCAATTACCGCGGAGATTCTCTCGTCGTCGAAGATACTGTCGCTCATGATATCAGGCTTCGAGCATTCGAGAATGAGGCTGTCCGCAAGCCCCGTAAACCGGTGCTTCGTATTCTGCGGCATGACTTTGATGTCCCCCTGCTTCATTTCGATAATTTTTCCGTCCGCCTCCATCTCGACCCTGCCTTTGACCAGGTAGAAGGTCTCGTGCTTGATCGCATGGTAATGCATGGGGCAGACCTGATTTTTAAAAATAACGATGAACTTGCCGCAGTATCCTTCCTTGATGTTGTTGTTTATGTCGAACTCAATCTCCCCGATGCGGTAAAAATCATGAAGCCCGAAGTGAAAGGGACAGGACGGAACATCGGGCAGTGTCAGTCCCCAGGATGTGAATAGTTCCCTGACTCTCGCAAGCGCCTTTTCCTTTTCCCCGCCCGTCAATTCAAGATCGCTTACTTCCATTACTCCATCCTCCAGTATTCTGTTTTTTAACGTTAATAAAATTATTAATGCGGCTTTTATCTATTTTCCACGCAATTCAATATTTTATCAAGGATTTTATACAGCCTGCCAGGCGCCTTCAGAAGCACCTGCGGCGGGCAGCAGAGTTACTTCGGCCCGATTTGTTCAATCCGCTTGATTCCTTTGGCATCGGCCAGGAGACGGTAACGGCTTAAGAAAACCTTGTCTTTTTTCCGGATCTGAATAATCATGTTTAAATGATAAATTCGTTTGACCGGGTTAAGAAATATCCCCCCCTTTTCAGACATCGAAGGGACAGTGCCTTTCTGAGCGGTGAGGTGACGGAGGAAACTGCCGAAATTGATGATGCTGATATCGGCCAGTCCGGTAATACGGTTATGGATGCTGCGAAGAGTTTTCAAGTCGATGCTGATGCGCTTATTGTAGGTAAAGATCGCTTCACCCGCGGTCTGCGTGAGAATACGCTCAAACCTTCCTTTATCCCGAAGCCTGAGTACCGCGGCCTCAACTTTTTTTTCCGGGATAAAAAAGGTCCGCTCCTTTATAACCGCTAATTTTTTTTTAAACCTGGAATCGTAGAGCGTGGCGCTCCGGTCAAAGAAGTAAGCGCCCAGGGATTTCCTTAAAACGCCGCGAAAGAAATCCTTTATGCGGTCCTTCACCATATAACTCACCACCATAATGATAAAAAGCGAGGTGGAAAGCCGCCCGTAGATCGATTGCCCCAAAAATACCGCAGCCGTTGCAAAAATCATGGCTATACCTGCAGCCGCAGAATACAGTATCTGTTCCATTCCCTTGGCCGTATCCTTTCTTCGGACATCAAAAAAGAGAACCCCGGATGCGTATCTTTTCAGCATTTTTTCCCTGTAGATATGCTCTTCAAGAATTCGATTATCCGGATTATCCTGCATCACGGTAGGGTA
>SPDA01000153.1 GCA_004525155.1 Spirochaetales bacterium | reverse complement strand
TCGCCAAGGAGCAATTCCTGATAGAACTTGTAGGTGAACGGCATTACCGGCGCGAGAAGATATACAAACCACAGGCCCGCTGTTTTGTCGTACTTGTAAAGTTCATCAAGGAAGCCTACGATTTCCTGCGCCAGGATTACGTTGCCCTCTACTTTCTTGAGATGAGGTATACACTTCCGAGGGTTCTGATACATGGTAAATCCGGGACCGTTCAGCCAGTTAAGCAGCAGTATTGCTTCCGCCTTATGCGGTCCTTCTGCGACCCCCCAGCCGGTTTCTGTAGCGACTATGGGTATCTTTTTGGTGCCTTTCTTGTTCCAGGGGGCCATGAAAACTTCCGTATTGAAGTCGGTATTAAGCAGCGTACCGGCAAGCCAGGTCCCGGCGAAATGCATGGCTGCCTTGCCCTGCACGTACATATTGTTGCCTGTCAGGTATTCGGTGCTGAGCGCCCCTTCCTGTGTATAGCCCTTGTCATAAAGCACCTTCACCATGTTATACACTTCGGCGAATTCCGGAGTATTTAGATTCAGCGTACCCATGCGGATTTTATTCACATAGTCCGGTTCTTTAGGCGCTACATTGTTGGCGAACCCATGACTGAAAGCGGTATTTGAGATAGTGCCGTCTGCGGGAGTTATGATGAGAGGTGTATACCCCGCCTTTTTAATGGTTTCACAGAGTACCAGGAAATCTTCCCAGTTTTCCGCGGGCTTGACACCTAATTTGTCGAACAGGTCCTTGTTGTAATAGATCAATGACGAGGAAACACCTCCGGCAATACCGAACAATTTACCGCCGGCGGAAGTAAATTGCGGTTTTACCGAGTCAATGGTGTTTTTTGCCGCGTCCGTACCGCTTATGTCCGCAATTATTCCCTTATCCACCAGATCGCCCCCGAAGGAACCGCCGTTGATGGAGAAAAAGTCGGGCATTACGCCGGCCGCCGCTTTCGGCTGTAGGTACTCTTCCACGGAGTTGCCCACATCCACATAATCGACCTTTATGTTGGGATAGGCTTGGGAAAAGGCGTCCAGGAATTTCTGGGTGGCTTCCGGGATGTCAGCTGACATCAGCGCTACGGTAAGGGTGACGGTTTTTTTTGCAGGCTCCGCGGTTCCCTTTTGAGCTTCTCCAGCGGGTGCGGCTTCTTTTTTCCCTCCGGCAAAGGATAAGCCGGCAATTATCAGAATAACGACAAAAATCAATAATAATTTTTTCATATTACCTCTCCTATTAGTTTTTTGATGATAGATGATACAGCTGGTTTTTATCACCTCCTTTGCTGTATTAATTTTCATCAATTTCGGTTTGAAACACCGGTAACATACCGGTAATTTAAGTTATAACATGAAATGGTCTGAAACGCAAGAAAAAAATATAGAAAAATTATTGCTAGAGCATTTGTTCTTGAAACTCCTTAATTAAAATAGAAAAAAAACTTGCAATTCCTTTTGGGTCGTGTTAGAATAAAAACCGGTAACATACCGGTAATAATTAAGGAGAAACCCATATTATGGAGAAAAACGATATCGGCAACAGGAAACATCATCTTATCGATACGGAATTTGCTGCCCGGGAACTTCGAAAGTTAGGCGCTGAGGAAATGAAGTACCTGCAGGAGGTTATGAACGGCGAAACCTTGAGTAACTACATAAGCGAGCACAGCCTTACCAGGCGTTTCGAAGAGGCCTTCGCGAAAAAAACCGGAACTAAGAAGGCCATGGCAAAGAGCAGCGCTATGACAGCCCTGGCGGAAGCGGTGAGCGTATCCGGCGCAGGGCCCGGCTTTGAAATAATCTGTGACCCCATCGTCCACTTCGGCGGGCTTGCCGCGCTCTTCTTCAACGCGGTGCCGAGATTCGCGGATATCAAGCGGGATACGTATAACATGGACCCCGATTCCCTGCTCGCGAACATCACGCCGCTTACTAAAGCGGTAATCGTGACTCACATGTGGGGACAAAGCGCTGAGATAGATACAATTCGCGATATATGCAAAGAAAAGAAAATATTTCTTATCGAGGACTGCGCCCACTGCATCGGATCCACCTGGAAAGGAAAACACGTGGGCGGATTCGGGGACCTGGGCGTGTTCAGTTTCCAGGAGTTCAAGCAGCTCTCCACCGGCGACGGCGGTATGACCGTGACCAACAACGACGAACTGTTCGATAAAATGCGGGGCGCCTGGTGGTTCTCCGGCGAGTCCCCCCGGTTCGTGTATCTTAATTACCGGATGAACGAGGTAACGGCAGCCGTCGGCCTTGCGCAGCTCGAGAAGGTCGATACCATCCTAAAAGGAACCTATAATAAAACGCTTGAAATTCTTAACAAAGCAATCGAAGGCTGTGGGTGGATTAAACCCCGCGCAGTCCCCAAAGAAGCGGGTATGAGCGGGTACTGGTGGAGCTGTACATGGGACGGCGACAAACATGGGCTGTCCTATGAGAAGTTCAAGCAGATAGAACAGGATCTCGGTATAGGGCTCCGCTTCGGGTTCAACTTTTTCCCTGCCCAGGACTTTCCCATATTCAGGGAGTCCACCGCCTACCGGACCCATCCCGACTGCCCCACACGCTGCCCCCTCTATACGAACAAAAGCAACTACCGTTACACCTGGGGGCTTACGCCTGTAACCGAGGACATCATGCCGCGGCTTATTACGGTTAACCTTATATTCCTGTCCATTCCGGCAGCCGAGGAAATGGCGGGGCTTATTCGGGAAGCTATTAAAAGGATGGAAAAATAAACCTTGACGAAAATCTCCTCGCTATGCTGGAAGGAAAGGTATGACGGAAAAATCATTCGTGCCTAAATACGAGACAGTTGTCGAGTTTATTAAAAACCAAATTCACAGCGGTGTGTACAGAGTCGGCGAACTTATACCGGGTGAACGGATTATAGCCGAAACATTGTCTGTGAGCCGTCCGTCCATCAAGCGTGCCATAAAGGAACTTGAAAGCGCCGGAATCATAGAATGTCTGCCCTCTCAGGGATCGGTCGTCAGAAAAGTGCCGGAAAGCAAGCTCATCGTGGGATACCTTATCGATGACCTTCAGGATCCTTTTCATATGGAGTTAATCCGCGAACTGGATTTCCTCCTCCATGAAATTAACGGGGGACTGATTGTTGCCCAGGGGAGGGAGGACACGAGGCTTTTATCCATGGGTATTAATCGATTGGTAAAACATCATACCCTTTTTAACGAATCCGTTTCGGAAAAGGTAATGACTGTATATATAGGGAATTTGCCGGCCAAGGTAAATATGGTTGTCTCGGATATCAAGTCGGGTATGGAAATGATCTACAACCATCTTAAAAGTTTAGGTCATGAACGGATCGCGTATGCCAGTCCCATGCAGAAGAAATACGATATTCAATATCCATACCTTTTTGAGGCGTTAAAAAAGGACAAGAACAAGCTGGTCGCGCATTTTCCCATCGGCCCGCACGAGGAACAGCAGTGCGAATCGATTCTTAAAAAAATCAAGAACCTTAAAAACAGACCCACCGCCCTTGTCTGTTACAATGACTGGCTCGCTATTTCTTTTATCGAGGCAGCCAAGGCCATGAGATTGGATATACCCGGGGAGTTGTCTTTGACAGGGTATGACGACCTCTATATGAGTTCCGTGCTCCAGGTAGCATTGACCACTATCAGATTTTCCCGTTCGGAAACCGCTCGGAAAATAATAGATATTCTGCTTAAGCCATCCGGAACGAATGAACCAAGAATAGAAACCGTGGAAACGAACCTCATCGTGCGGGAATCAACCGCCCGTATTAAATAAGGAGAACATAACATGAAAAAAGCGAAAATCGGTCTTATTGGAATCGGCTGGATAGGAAGCGAACATGGCCGGAATATTCTGAAAAACTCGAAAGCCGACTTGTACTGCATTGCCGACTCCAACGAGGCCGGAGTCCAGGCATTTTTAAAAAATGAGAACCATTCATGCAAAGTGTACAAGGATTACAAGGAATTGCTCAAATCCGACATAGACGCGGTGGTCATAGCCTCCCCAAACGCCATGCACGCAAAAATGACCATCGATGCGGCAAAATACAATAAACATGTGTATTGCGAAAAACCCATGGCCATCACCTTGAAAGACTGTAAACGTATCCGTGAAGAAGTGGATAAAGCGGGAATAAAATATCTTATCGGATATCACCGGCGCTTAAACCCGCTGTACCGCTATGTGAAAAATATTTTAACGGAAGGAAAGCTGGGGAAACCGTTTATCGTGGAATCGGAGTACAACCATTACGTGCCCGGAAATCTCGCTATATGGAGCTGGCTCGGCAAGAAGGATATCGCCGGCAGCCTGTTCCACGGGGGGAGCGGACACAACGTGGATCTTATCCGGGACATGTGCGGCGAGATAAAAGAAGTAAGCTGTTTCAAAGATATTTTCCTGCCTCGAAAAGAACAGGTGGAGACCGAGGATACGGCGGTTGCCATGTACCGTTTCGAAAACGGTGTCATCGGAAAAGTACAGTGCTGCGTCGGACCAATCCTGCCCTTCAATTTCGGGTTTCGATTGTTCGGTACGAAAGGAACGGTACAGAACAATAAAATCTGGTACGAAGACATTCCCCGTTTTGACCAGGCGGGACACGAAAATGATTACGTCAAGCTCCCGGACAGCTGGGTGCCGGACAATGTGCAGGGGGGCTTAAGTGAAACGTGGAAGGAACACATGGACCATTTTATCGATGTGGTGACCGGCAGCGTTCCTTCGATGAATGACGTCCATAGCGCTTATAACACCAGCGCCGCGGTTTTTGCCGCACTTAAATCCGCGGAGACTGGGAAGGTTGTACAAGTCGGCGGATTGTAGTCGTGCCCTTCGAGCAGAAACTCGATAACGGCCTCCTCCTCCGGTACATCCGGGACGAAAAAGACATCGAACGTTTTACCGCTTTCAGTACGGAAATAAACAACAGGATGGAAGGGCTTACCAGTAACTGCCTGCTAAAGCATTTTCCCCGGACCGAGGGCGATAACTTTCAGATAATCGAAAACCCGGAGACTGGGGAAATCGTATCCACCACCTGCTTCATGCCATGGAAGTTAAACTTCGGCGGCGTGTCCCTCGAATCCGCCATGCCGGAAATGATACTCACCAAACCGAGCCACCGGAAGATGGGGCTTGCAGGGATTCAGATGAACAGGCTCGCGCTGTCCATGAAGGAGCGGCAATTCGACCTGAGTATTCTTTGGGGTATACCGTATTACTACCGCCAGTTTGGTTATTCCTACGCCGTGGAGGGTATGGTAACCGAGACCCTTCATCCGCGGAGAATCTTTTCGTCTATTGGCTCAGCCGGCTTCGGGGCTTCAGGCAAACTAGTTCTTAAAAAGGCGGGAATAGAAGATATTCCGATACTCGAGGAATATTACGAAAAACTGATAAAACCGCTCGACATCTATATCGAACGCGGCAAGTCCCAATGGACCTATATGATACGGGACGCGAAAATGTCCATATTACTTGCGATAAACAAGGTATCGGGAACGCCGGAAGGCTATATCATAAAGGCCCTCGAATCCCCGCCGGGAAATCTGTTTGTCCTTGAAAACTCAATCCCGAGCCATGAAGACGCCATGGAAGTATTGTGGTTTCTCGGGAAAGAGTACGCCGGGGAGCTTAAGCTTCGCTGGCCGCAGTCATCAACCCTCGTAAAAATTGCCCGGGAATTAGGCAGTACGACAAACCTCAACACACAGTGGTTGTTTATGATAATGGACATTACCGCTTTTTTTACGAAACTGCTGCCGGTTTTTAACTCACGGCTTGCCGCGTCATCCTTC
>SPDA01000676.1 GCA_004525155.1 Spirochaetales bacterium | reverse complement strand
CATTTGCCGCAGGTTATGCAGTCCTCCTTGGTAACCCAGACTCCGCCTTCCTCATCATAATGAATGGCATCCACAGGGCAGACCTTTATGCAGCTGCCCAGGGCGAGACAGCCGTACCTGCAGCTCTTGTTGCCTTCGCTCAAGGTATGGAGGGCGTTACAGTCGGTAAGCCCCCGGTACTCGTATTTGTATTTGACCTTTTTCGTGGTGCCCCTGCAGCACACCTGCGCGACCTGTCTTTCCCCGGTGAGAACGACTTCAACTCCCATGAACTGGGCCAGGGACTTTGCCGTTTCCTGCCCTCCTGGAGCGCATCTGGTAAGCTCTGCACCCTGGTCCACGACCGCCTCGGCATAGGCGCTGCAGCCGGCAAAGCCGCAGGCTCCGCAGTTTATTCCCGGAAGAAGGCCTTCGACGGTAATGATTTTCTCGTCTTTTTTTACCGCCAGCAGTTTTCCTGCAATGGCGAGCCCGATGCCGAATATGATGCCGAGAGCCGTTACAGCGATAAAAGAATATAGAATGCCGCTAAAGACCATGTTAATTTCCTATCCTATAATGTTTTTTAACAGTGCACGGTCAAAAGCCATGAAGGCAAGCGCCATGAGCCCGGCTGTTACGAATGCGATGGGCGTGCCCCGCAAGGGTCTGGGTACCCACTCCTTATCCAGTTTTTCCCGTATGGTGGACATGAGCAGTATTGCGAGTAAAAACCCGAAACCGGCCGCGAATCCCGCGACAAAACTTTCGAGGGCGTTGTAATTGTTCCGTACCGCTATAAGGGCAATTCCCAGGACCGCGCAGTTGGTGGTTATGAGCGGCAGATAAATGCCCAGAGCCTTGTAGAGCGGCGGTGAAATCTTCTGTATGATCATTTCCACAAACTGGACCAGCGCGGCTATTACCAGGATAAAGGTTATTGTCTGCAGGAAGGTGAGCCCGAGGGGCACCAGAATGAGACGATACACAGCCCAGGTAACGAGAGACGCGAGCGATGTCACGAAGGTTACGGCAAACCCCATGCCTACGGCGGATTCCACGTTTTTCGAGACACCGATGAAGGGACAGAGCCCTAAAAACTGGGAGAGAATGAAGTTGCTCACAAAAACATACGTGATGATGATGCCTACATAGGTCATAACGATCTCTCCTTCTTTGAAGACTGCCAGTTGAAAAAGGCCTTGAGGTAACCCATGAGGAGCAGGGCGCCTGCCGCGAGACCCATCACCCTGGCGGGAGATTCGGAAAGTTTGGGTATGCGTATAACACCGTCAAAAGACCCGATCGCGAAAAGCGTGATGGTTCCCGCTCCGAAAACCTCGCGGATAAAGGAAATGAGGAGAAGCCCCAGCGTAAATCCGATGCCCATGCCCAGGGCGTCCAGGACGGAGGCGGCCACCGTGTTCTTGTTGGCGAAGGCCTCCGCTCTGCCCAGGATTATGCAGTTTACAACGATCAGCTGAACGTACACGCCGAGACTCTTCGCCAGGGAGGGTACATAGGCCTGCATGGCTAAATCCACGACAGTTACAAAGGAGGCGATAATGACGATGTAGGAAGGAATCCGGACCTGGTCGGGAATAAATTTTTTAAGCAGCGAAATGATGATGTTGGAACCGAGCAGCACGAAGATAACGCCGGCACCCATCCCCAGGGCATTGACGACCTGCGTACTCACCGCAAGGGTAGGACAGAGGCCGAGCATGATGATAAAAATGGGATTGTCCTTTAAAATACCTTTTGTAAAATCACTGCTCATCACTTTCCTCCCATGGCTGCCGCAAACCGGGAACCTTCGGCGAGGGATTTGGAAACTGCAAGAAACGTAATGGTTGCGCCAGTCACGGCATCCGCGTCCTGCTTCGCAAGACGATCCTTCCGCGTGGGAACAGGATCCTGCCCGCCCTTGCCGATGAATTTTGCCATGTAAGCCGGCTTTTCGGCGTTTTTGCCGAGGCCCGGTGTTTCCTGATTTTCCATGAGTTTTACGGAGAAGATCTCGCCGCTTTCCCGGAACCCCGAGAGGATCAGCATG
>SPDA01000006.1 GCA_004525155.1 Spirochaetales bacterium | reverse complement strand
GACAAGTCTATGCCGTAGTCCTTTTTGAAATTCGTGATAAGCCAGTCAATGACGCGCTGGTCGATATTGTCTCCGCCCAAATGCGTATCGCCGTTGGTGGATTTCACCTCGAATACGCCGTCCCCGAGTTCCAGAATGGAAATATCGAAGGTGCCGCCGCCGAAATCGTATACGGCAATCTTTTCGTCCTTCTGTTCCTTACCGAATCCATAGGCCAGGGACGCGGCAGTGGGTTCGTTCACGATTCTCTCCACCTCGAGTCCCGCAACGCGGCCCGCGTCCTTGGTTGCCTGGCGCTGGGCGTCGTTGAAATACGCCGGTACCGTGATGACTGCCCTTGTAACTGTCTCGCCCAGGTAATCTTCAGCCGTTTTCTTCATTTTCTGAAGAACGGCAGCCGAAATCTCGGGGGGAGAATACTGTTTTCCCTGCACGTCCACCATTACATCGCCGGAGGTCGTTTCCCTGATGGTATACGGCACCATTTTTATTTCCGAAGGCACTTCCTGGTATTTTCTTCCCATGAACCTTTTTATTGAATATACGGTATTTTCCGGATTGGTTACTATCTGATTTTTGGCCGGCTGACCGACGAGACGCTCACCCTTTGCTGTAAAACCGACAATGGACGGAGTGGTGCGCTGTCCTTCCGAGTTCTGTATGACTACAGGCTCCCCTCCTTCCATAACCGCAACACAGGAGTTTGTCGTCCCAAGGTCAATACCGATAATTCTTTTACTAGCCATTATGTTCCTCCACTTTATCATCTTCCGCTACGCTATCTGTCTGTTCCGCATTCTCCTGTTTCTGGGTAGGTACGGATACTTTTACCTTTGAGTGTCTGATTACCCTGTCCTGAAGCATGTATCCTTTCTGATAATCCTCCAGAACAACAGTTTCCTGCACATCCGCTTCGCCTGTGGCAATCGCCTCATGCTTTTCAGGATCAAAAATTTCTCCGAGAGAGTCGAAACGTTTGAGGCCCCAGTTTCTTTCGAGAAGGCTTACAAACTGCCTTTCGATGAGTTCTATGCCGCTGAAAAAGGAATCGAAATCTTTCTGGTCCTGACCTGATCGTATGGCACGTTCAAAATCGTCTATGACCGTGATAATATCCGTCAGGAGATTGGAATTCGCGTATTTTATCGCTTCATCTTTCTCCCTGAACATTCTTTTTCTGAAATTTTCAAAATCCGCTGTTTTTCGAAGGTATTGGTCCTTGAGAGAGATGTTTTCTTCCTCGAGATCTTTTACCTTTTTTTCCAGCTTCATTAATACTGTGTCTCCGTTTTCGCTTTCCACGACGGGAATTTCGTTACTTTCATCTGCGGTGCCCTCTTTCTGGTCTTCGGGCACTGAGACGGACTGAGGAGCAGCAACTTCCTCTTCTTCTTTTGACATCGTTTACCCCTGTAGTGATTATGCTACCATTAAAATACTAACGCCCCTCTTCAATCGTCAAGCAATTAAATGGTAAAGACTTTTTCCCTAAATATCTGTAAATTATAAACATGAGTAAAAAGCCGGAAATTCTTGCCCCCGGAGGGGATGAGGACGCCGTCAAGGCCGCCCTGCTCGCAGGTGCCGATGCAATATATGTGGGGCTGCCGAAATTCAATGCCAGAATCAGGGCCAGAAATGTAACCATGGGCAATCTGCACTACTTAAGCAGGCTGGCCCGGCAGAAGAATGCCGTTCTTTTTCTGACGCTCAATGTTCTGCTTACCGATATGGAGTTGGCGGAAGCCCTCGAAACAGCCGGAGAAGCTCTAAAAGCGGGTATAGACAGCATAATAGTGCAGGATTTGGGATTGTGCGTTCTTTTAAGGCATCTTTACCCGGGGGTGAGCATTCACGCGTCCACACAGATGACCATTCACAACAGCGCCCAGGCGGCCCTTGCCGGCGCCTGCGGCTGCGGCCGGGTCAATCTTGCAAGAGAACTGTCCCTTAATGAGCTTTCGGTCCTCGTCCCCGCCGTCCATGACCTGGGCCTCGAGGCGGAACTGTTTGTTCACGGAGCCTTCTGCCTGTCCTTTTCCGGCCAGTGTTATATGAGCTCCTTTATAGGAGGAAATTCAGGCAACCGGGGCGCCTGCATGCAGCCCTGCAGAAAGCAGTATGCCCCGACTGACAGCGGCGATTTCCGCTATGTATTAAGCCTGCGGGACAATAACGTCCTGGCCTCGGCCGCCGAGCTGTCGGATCTGGGCGCCGACGCCCTGAAAATTGAAGGTCGGATCAAGAATTTTCATTATGTCTATACCGTAACCAGGGCCTGGCGGGAGACGCTTGACGCCGCAGGGGACCCCGCAGCCTATGAACAGGCGCTGCGTTATCATCAGGGAGAACTTGAAAAAGTATTCAACAGGGGTTTCACTGAAGGATACCTTAAAGGCGATCTTGCTGCCGGCATGTTCGTGGATTCCCCCCTGGACCAGTCCCTCCCCGTTATAGGAAAGGTCAAATCTTTCGACGCCTCGGCAGGCAGCCTTTCCTTGGCGGAAAACGCCGAGATCCCTTCTTCCTGCCAGATCCAGATTTTCAGCCCCCGGAATGTGTTTATCTGCGCGGGGGACCTGACTAAACAGGCCGGTATGCATGCCGCCGGTGGGTACCGCCTGAAGATAACCGGCAAGCTGTACGGCAGGATTCTTCCCGGATACCTCGTCGTGAGGGCTGTTCAAACCGATGTCCTCTCGAACCTTTTAAAAAAGATTGAAGATCTTAAACCCGAACCGGAAACTGTCCTCCTCAGGGTAACGGCGGAAGCGGGAAACCCGCTCAAAGCCGTATACGAACAGGATGGCCGAACTGCCGCGGTTTCGAGCAGGATGAACCTCGAGAAAGCCCGCAACCAGGCGCTGGACCGGAAAAGCATCGAAAACCACCTGGCCGGGGGGAGCGGATTCACGGACAAGTCGGTATCCTTTTCTCTTGCCCCTTTCGACGAAAATCTTTTCCTGCCCGTTAGCGAATTGAACCGTATGCGGCAGGAAGCGGCAGGAAAAATTGAAAACCCCGTGCCCCGAACCGCCGGTTCCGGGCTTCCGGCACTGACAACACGAAAAGATTTTGATACAGGCCTTCTTGTGCTTCTTTCCCCGGGCGCCGAAGCAGCTATTCCGGAACGGGGCACGGCAATAAGGCAGGCTTTTGAGGTTTCCGCACCCGGTGAACTGCGGGCCCTGGCGGGGACGGAGGGCGCCGGGACGAAAGAAAGCGCCCTGCCCTGGCTGCCGACCATCATCCTGGAGAAAGATCTTGACCCCTGGATGGAGGCCATCAGGGACTCCTCCGTAAAAACTCTTATTACCGGCAACACGGGGCTGGGCATGAAAACCGGCGCGGCGGGGATCCCCTGGATAGCGGGACCGCCTGCAAACTGCGCCAATTCCTGGGCCTTCGAAGCCCTGAGAAGCAGGGCCTTCTGCTCCGGGGCCTTTTTTTCACTGGAGCTGAACCGGGAACAGCTCCTCTCCCTTACGGTTCCGGAGGGTATGGGCAGTTATCTTTCTGTTTTCGGTCCCATCCTCCTCATGACGACCAGGCAGCCCTTGACCCCGGAAGGCAGCTCCGCGACCATCCGTGACAAGGCCGGATACGACTTTCACATCCTGAACAGAGAGGGGTGGTTCACGGAACTGTACAACAAACAGATTCTCTTCCTTCCCGAAGCCGCAGCCCAATTCAGGAACAGGGTCGACTATATGGTGCTTGATCTGAGGGATTTTCCCTTCTTTTCCCTTCCTCCGTCCCTCAAAACCGCCGTTATCAGCCACTTTGCAGACCTTCTTGCAGGCAAAAAGCCGGATAAAAAGGAAATAATCTCCCTTCTGCCGGGCGTGACTTCGGGAAATTACAAGAGAGGCCTGCAATAAAAATATCAGGCCGGCCTTTTCAGGAACACTTATTTCATTTAGTATACTGCCACGTATGATACTCCCTTTAATCATAATCTGCCTTTTTGCCGGGGCCACCATCATGACCCATGTACTCGTGTGCACAGGCATTGCTCTGGCGAGGCGGAAGGAGAGAAGACTCAATAACCGGGAACTGCCGGAAAATGAAACCGTAACCATTGTTATTCCCGCCAAGGACGAGGAAAACACCCTGCCGGAACTGATAAAACACCTTGAAAACCAGTCTTTTCAGGATTTCAGCGTGGTGTTCGTGAATGACCGTTCCGCGGACGCGACAGACGTCATAATGGAAGACTACCGCCGGAGAATTCCGGACCGGGTCACCATCCTGCGGCTTACGGAAAACAGCGGAACCTTCAATCCCAAACAGTACGCCTTGAGCAGGGGAATCGAGGCTGCGCGGGGCAGCATTCTCCTGTTCACCGATGCGGACTGCACCCTGCCGCCGGACTGGGCGAGAAATATGGTAAAGCCCTTCGCGGAGAAAGATACAGGCATGGTCTTCGGCGCCGTAATTACAAAAAAAACGGGGAAATATTTAAGCCGTTTCCAGACTTTCGATCACTGCTTCCGTTATTATTATACCGCCGGCGTCGCCGGTCTTAATCTGCCCAGCGGCGGTTTCGGCAACAACCTTGCCATACGAAAAACTGTTTTGGAGGCGATAGGAGGGTACGATTCCATCGAAGAAACGGCAACGGAAGACGCGGCGCTTATCGCGGCCGTGCGGAAGCGGACAGGCTGCCGTATTCTGGCATTGACGGAGCCGGGCATAACGGTGCGTCCGGAACCCCTCGATACAATGAGGAACATGGCCAGGCAGGAATTGCGCTGGTCCAGCGGCGCGTTTTTTTCAAAGGACCCCGGCGCCCGCTGGGGTTACGCTGCAGTGATGATTTTTCTTGCGGGCGGTTTGTTTGTCCTGCCCTTCATTCCGCTCTGGCCTCCCCTTCTTCTTGTATCGGCAGCCACTTTCGCGAGTATGCTTTCCATTGCCCTGACCGGCGCCATCAGCTCGCGCATGCCGTTTTTTTCCTACTGGCTGCTTTTGGTTCCGAATATACTGTTTGCCTCCCTTCTCTATACCTTTGTCAACATACTTTGTCTTTTTAAAGTTCCGATAGAATGGAAAGGAAAAAAACTGGAATGGAAAAAATAATCGATCTGCGGTCGGACACAGTCACAAAACCGACGGAACGTATGCGCAAAGCCATGTATGAGGCGGAAGTCGGTGACGATGTTCTGGGGGAGGATCCGACCATCAATAAACTCCAGAGGCTGGGGGCGGAAATGACGGGCAAGGAAGCCTCCCTTTTCGTTCCCTCAGGCACCTTCGGCAACCAGTGCGCGATCATGACCCACTGTGCCAGGGGCAGCGAGGTAATCTGTGCGGAAGACAGTCATATCGTGGAACACGAGGCAGGGGCGCCGGGTGTCTTGAGCGGCGTGAACCTGCGGCCCGTCGCGCCTGCGGGCCTTCACCTTACCTGGGAAGAAATCCTGAAGCGTGTCCGGACAGGAAAAGATATTCATCAGCCGGCAACGGGGCTTATAGCCATTGAAAATGCCCTGGGCACCGGGGCCGTAATGCCGGAGGCGGAGATGGAGAGGATCTACCGCGGTGCCCGGGAACAAGGCATACCCGTTCATTGCGACGGAGCGCGGATTTTCAATGCCGCCTGGGCCCTGGGCGTCAAGGCCTCCCGTCTCGGAAGGTATACGGATTCCCTCATGTTCTGCCTGTCCAAGGGCCTCTGCGCGCCCGTCGGTTCCCTGCTCGCGGGCACGGAGAATTTCGTGGAAAAGGCCCGGTACAGCCGGAAACTCATGGGCGGCGGCATGCGGCAGGCTGGGATACTTGCAGCGGCCGGCCTTATTGCCCTTACGGAGATGACGGAACGTCTGCCGGAGGACCATGCCCTGGCCCTGAGACTGTCAGAGGGGTTGTCAGCTTTTAAGGAACTGTCGGTGGCAAGGGACAGGGTGAAGATAAACATGGTTTTTATCCGTGTCGTGGCAGGTTCCGTGAACGGGCTTCAATTTGTCCGGAACCTCGCTGAACTGGGCATATTGACCTATCCGCCTTTCGGTGAACCTCCCGGGGACGGCGAAATCCGTTTCGTCATCCATGCCGGTATAAGTGCCGGGGATATCGATTATGTGCTGTCCGGTACCGGGCGGGCTCTTGCCGGCACCGGGAAATGATGTCTCCCTTCCTTCGGCGGTTATTTGAAAATCACCGAGTCACGAGCTTCCCGACGAAATCCGCAAACGCAGGATAGCGCACACAAAGCTCTTCCCGATCCCCGGGAACAAAATCATCTTTCTGGAACCCCGGGAACATGGTGGTTCCCAGAAGCGCATAACCGGCAGGGTTGTCGATACCGGGTACAATTCTCGCACCCTGCCATGTTTCCGCCTGAACGGCAATCTGGGGCCTCTGTCCGTCCCCAATATCGGAACCCAGTATGAGAACCTCACCGCTTCCGTCAGGATGCAGCAGAAGCAGTTCAACAGGATCACCGCAGTAAAAATGCCACAGTTCGTCTGAGGGAAGCTTGTGCATGCGTGAAAATGATTCGGGTTCGTCCGTCAGCAGGTAATAAATGGCTGTGCCGCCGGCGATCGTGCCGCCGTCGATCGTGCCGCCGGCGATCGTGCCGCCGGCGACCATGCCGCCGGATGACCAGGTTTGCCGGAAATATCCGCCTTCAAAACTCAAGGGCTCGAGGTTCAACCGGTCAATTATCATTCCGGCGGTTTTATTCATGAAATAGACGCCGGTGGCGGAGCCGGCTCTTCCTCCGGTTTTAATATCCTGTATTTTTTTACGAAATCCGCCGGCCTGTAGGTCATCTTCGCCTGGCGGAGCCCGGGGTCGCCCAGGTCCTGTTCCCTGTTAATCCAGGTGATATACCTGGGAAGAGAGGCGGCGAAGGACTGGTTCATGAACTGGTAAATGCCTTTGTATTTTGAATTCGCCTTTTCAAAATGGACCGCAAAACTGCGGCCGTGCTTGACAGGTTCGCCGAGAGTGTATCCTGCCGGAGTTCCGTCCACATAGTATACGCTGCCGCTTAATTCCAGGATCTGTGCCAGCTGCAGGGCCTCATTTGCGGCAGTGTAATCGCCGGAAACTCCTTTTATCGCCGTCCACTCTTCTAAAACCGCCTGTGCATCACCCATGTTTTCCTCTGTCAGGGGTTTTTCCGCATAAGTGTAATTGTTGATAAAAGCATTGATAAGATTGCGCTTTTTATGGTACTCCCTCCCTTCCAGGGACGCGAGTTCTTTCCGGAGGTAGAGGTAATCGAAGTGGTCCCTGTCCTCCTCAACCACAAAACCGAGGGATTCCAGAGATATCCTGGCCGCATGCGTGTCGGTTGCGGAAAGACAACGGCAGTAATCATGCCGGGCAAAAAAATCTTTAATGAGTTCAACATCCTGAGGGAATCCGCAGGGCAGCATAAAAACGCGCTTCCCCGCCTTCATTCCGGAGATGATGATGGTTTCGTCAGGCAGCCAGGAAAGCCTGTACTGATACGTCTTGCGGAACAGGTACAGCCCGGCGAAAGAAAACTCGGATACGCCGTCTTTCAGCATAACCATTCTTGGATGAAGGATAGGCCTCATGTCCATACTGATGTCCGCGAACTCGGGATAAGCAGGAATAATCATGGTTGTAATGTAATAATGAACCTGAGTAAAATCAATGGTGAAATCAAGTTACCTTGATTATCCCGGGACGGATGCCCAGTTTTTCGGTAAAAAGCTCCAGAAACCGATCCCGTATCGATAAAACCAGTATTCCACGAAACCCGGCCGCTGCCCTTGCTGCCGTTTTCCAGAAGCCCCTTTCTGCGAGCTCCACGGGACCGAGTTCGTCAATCATCAGTACAGGCGCGGAGAAACCCGCCTCGATAACCGAGGAGGACCAGGAAAAGGCGCCGGCGGAAAAATAAAACCTGCCTAAGCGGAAAGTATCCTCACCGGCGATGGGGACTTCCGACGCGAGGAGCCTGGTCGTTCCGCTTGCAAGGTCCAGGGCGAAATACCGGGATTTGTCCGGCTCCGGTAAATCCGGCGTTCCCGCTTCCGAATTTACGGAAAGTATTCCGGCTGGTTCTAGACCAAGGCTTCGGTAACCGGCAGCGATTTCCCTCATTTTCGAAGTCTTTCCGCCATTGCGTTCCCCGGTAACGATAATCACTTTTTCCGGCATTTCCGGTATTGTATATGATTCGCGGCGATTGCCCAAGACAGTCCAATGTTGTACAATTTAGTAATATTTAAGGAAGGAGGCTTTGTTTTGGAAAGGACAATTACCATCATCGTGGGAGGAAAAAAGGTGAATCTGAATCCTTTTGTTAAAAGAGCGGGTGTCAATGTCATCATGGGACTGCTCAAATCCCTGCGGGATGTGAATGTCGATGAGGAAATATCCATCACAATCAGCCGTCCTTGAATTAGTTGCATTAATTGCGGTACACTACACGAATATGAAACAAGTCCATTTGGAAATAGAAAAGCTTATCAGCAACATTCGTTCAATCGTCTACATCGACGGAAAAAAACTTGAGTACATAATCGCAGCCAAAATAGCGGGCGGCCATGTCATGCTGGCCGACAGTCACGGTGTCGGCAAGACCTCCCTGGCCAGGGCCCTGGCAGGCTCGATACAGTGGGAAGACGAGGTTCCCGACAACGGAACGAAAATCGATAGCTTCTCCAGGATACAGTGCACGGTTGATCTTCTTCCCCAGGACATCCTGGGTTACACGCGGTTTTTAAGTTCCTCCGACAGCATGATCTTTACCGAAGGCCCCATTTTCGCGCACTTCATCCTCTGTGACGAAATCAACCTGCTAACCCCGAAAACCCAGGGCAGCTTTTTCCAGGTCATGGAAGAACAGACCGTCAGTATCGAGGGTAAAACCTACGTTCTTCCGGACCCGTTTTTTATTATTGCCACCATGAACCTGGAAGGGGTTCACCTGTTTCCCCTGCCGGCTCCGCAGCTGGACCGTTTCATGCTGAGGGTATCCATGGGCTTCCCGGAAGCGTCCGTGGAAGCGGAAATTGTAACGATGCACGGAAAGGAAAATTCCTGGGCAAATTTCCGTCCCGTGATCACCTCCGGGGATCTCCTTGCCTGGCAGGCCCTGGTGGATGAGGTAAGCATACATCCTGATGTCATTGAGTACATCGTTGCCCTCGTAAGAAAGACAAGAAGCCATCCGGATGTACACATGGGCGGAAGCCCCAGGGCCGGTATAAAAGTTTCCAGGCTTGCACGGGCCCTTGCACTTGTGAGGGGCGATGATTATGTATCGATAGACCTCATCAAGGAAATCTTCATACCGACCGTAGCCCACAGGATAATAATGCATGATGCTACAAGAGATGTTCCGGAACTGCTTCGTACCATCCTCGACTCCACGCCCGTGGAGAAGAGGTCCTGATAATAACGGCAGAGGCTGAATGAAATTCATGCGCGGCATTCAAAAGTTGTTTCGGACGGCGGCTTTTTATTTTCCTTTTACTCCTGCCGGGACTCTGCTCTGCGCCGCGCTGTTCTACATACTTGGAAAATCCTATGCACAGAAAAACGCCTATGGCCTCTACATTTCACTAATCGCGCTGTTTCTTCTCTGCCTTTTCATCATCCTCGGGAGGATTCAGGCCCGCAGGTTCGGCGCAGCCTCCATTAACTGGGATTCCACCCAGGCCCTCTACGCGGGCAGGGAGGGCGCGTTCCAGGTGCTGACCATCCCCCAAGCCCGCAGTTTTTTCTTTTTCCGCGTACATTTCAGGATCTCCGGGAGGCTTAAACTCGATTCTTCCGTCTTCCTGCCGTTTTTCGTTGAATCTAATTTCACCGGGGACGGGAGCCTGAGGGTACCTTTCAGCCTTCCTGTTTCAGGTCTGGCCCTCGTGAGAGGCATTCTCCTCATAAGGGACATCTTCGGTCTTACCCGCACCAGGTTCGGGGAAACCATGCACCGGCATCTGCCGGTCCAGCCCAGGCTGCTGACGGAATCATCCAGACTCAACCTCGACACCATGGGCGGATTCGACAGCAAGAACCGGCAGAAGAACGCCGACGAGGAAAAATATTACATGCGCGAGTATATACCCGGCGACAGGATACGCGACATCAACTGGAAAGCCTCCTCCCGGGTGAACAAGTTCATAACGAGGATATCCCCTGTCACCCAGGAGCAGACCAAGGTGCTGTACGTCGATGTACGGACCTATAAACAGTCACGGGTAAGAAGTCTGGACGCAGTCATGCATCTCGATTACATGAAGAGCAGGCTCATCACTTTTCTTTGGAACATCAAAAAAGAACACGAAGATTACAGTTTTATTGTCAGAACGGGGACGGAGGATTATAAAATAGATACCGTCAAGGATATCGTGAAGCTTGCCACGGTCCTGAGTTCCCTCTGGTACTCCGGAGACCGTCTCAATTTTCCGGAAGAGCCCGCATCGAACCAGATTTTCATCTTTACCACCCCTTTTGATTCGGGTCTTTCCCTGGCTGCCTCCCACTATGCGGATTTCACCATTCACACAATGACCGCGGTTTCCTTAAGGAAGCAGGCTGAAAGGGAAAACGACACGGCCGGGGACAGCAGCAGGAAGGACCATGTTCTATTCGGAAGGCCCGGCTTATACCTTCCCCAGACATGGATGGCGAGAAGGGAAATTCTGCCTGCCGGCACAATACGCCGGTTTGGAAAGGATTCCCTGGATACCCATAAACTTTCCATATCACTTTTCGGCAAGGCACCGGTTTCAGGAGGAAATTCCCATTAAATTTCAGTTTTTTACGCGGCTTTTCCTGTATATTCTCGCACTGCTCATTCCCATCCTTCACCCAGCCATAGTCGTTCCCTACGACTGGACGGGTATCATGCTCTGGTTTGTGGTAGTGCCGGGAGAAATGCTCATTGCCTTTTTTTTCTCGCCGCCGCGGTTCCGGCCGAGGCTTTTTTTAATCCTCGGGGGAAGCCTCATCTTTACGGCCCTGATTATTAATGGGTTCGGAACCGGGTCCCTCCTGCTTCTCGCCGGCGCCTGTGTCTCTTTTGTCCTGACCTTTATCATTTTCCGCGCAGGCCCGCCTGGGCAGTGGGCTGCGGTAATAGAGCAGTTTTTTCTCGCCTTTATCTATTACCGGCTTCTCAATTTCGCGAGAAGTTCGGAAACCGCCGCCAGGGAATCTTCCGGCATAACCCAGATTCTGCTTTTTGTATGCATTCTCTCGTTTCTTGCGCACGGGCTGGTGCTATATTTTTCAGCTTTTCACAGCAGGGAGGACAGGCGCGGGCGCAGGGAATTCATTATTTTCGCGGCAGCGGCGCCGGTACTGCTTGTACTGGCCCTGTTTCTGCCGCCGAATTTCGTAAAGCATTCCATTGTCTTCAATCCAATTGATGAAGATCTTCCCCAGACCATCCATAACAATTACGAAGGCGGCAAGCGGTGGCCCATGGACAAACAGGGAGCCGGTGAGGACGGGGACGAGGGGGAAACCGGAAACCAGGAAGGAGAGCTGCAGGGGATCCCTTCGGACCAGTGGGGAAGCGCGCAGACAGGCAGATCCGATTCGAGGGAGGGCCGGACCGGCTCCGGCGAGGGCGGAAGGCAGTACGCGGTCATGGTAATCGCCAGCCCCGTCAATCCCGTATACGCGGCGGAGAATTACTACAGCAGCCTCGATCCTGTCCTGGGCTTCATCCGTATAAAGAAGGATGAGGATTTTTACACCATGCCTTATCAGCGTTTCCTTGAAACCTGGGTTGACCCGGACATTCCGGCTGACCAGGGGCGTATTCCGCAGAATATATTCTATTTATCCACTATTTCTGAGCGGGTAGTGCCCTACAGGCCGAACTCCATAGAGCCGACCATACTGAACCCGCAGTTTCATCCCTTCGATTATTCCTATCAGGCGGTAAGCCTCATGAGCATAACGGGCATGGAGCAATGGAGGAAAGCCCGTCCGCTGACGGAGCAGGAAAAACTTGCGTTCGCCGATTATCTCTCCGTTTCTCTTTCCCCGGAAAATCTTTCGGTCTTCACCGGGTACATGGATGAAATGGTGGGTAAAAGCGGTTCCGCCATCGAGGCGATAATGGGAATATTAAAGAGCTTTTCCACCTTCCAGTATGAACTTGGTTTCGACGATTCCGTGGAAATTGAAAAACTTGAGAAATTTCTTACCTCGGTCCGTACCGGTGACTGTTCCGAGTTTTCCAATACTTCCGCCCTGCTGGGCAGGCTCGCCGGCGTACCTTCGCGGGTCGTTACCGGATACCTGGCGGCAAAGGAGCTGCAGACCGCTGCGCACAGGAGGGGACTTGCGGAACTGGAGAAGCACATCCCCAAGCTTCTGGAGTTTCCTCCGGACCAGCTGTATCTTGTCACCACCTCCCACCGTCATTCCTGGACACAGTTTTACCTGCCTCCCTACGGCTGGGTCGATTTTGAAACCACCTCCTTCGCAATACCCCCGCCGCCGGGTTTTGATCCTAATTCGAGAGACGTGGTAATCCCCCTCATCGAGGACTACCGGGCGCCTGAAGACCTTTTCGTGTTCCCCTGGGGCCTGGTAGTGAGAATTTTCGCGGGTATCACAGGCCTTGTGGTTTTTTCTCTTTATGCCTTCCGGTTCGGCAAGCAGTTCCTGCTTTTTCTCGCCGGCAGGCGTGACACTGTTTCAGGTCTCAAGGCCCTGTACCGGCTGCTGCTCATGAAGCTTGCCGCAGGCGGACTGCCCGTTAAAAAGGACTCCCTGACAGCCCTGGAATACGCGGAGGTTCTGCCCGAGTTCGGCGAGTTTGCGGGTCTCTACACCGGACTGCGGTACCGCACCCGTTTTGCCGAGGGGGAAGATGCGGAGCTCTGGAAAGACCTCCGAAGGGCCTACGGAAAACTGCGCGGCTTGAGGGCGCCCGGTTTTTTCAACATTCTGCGTAAACCCTTCTCCCTCCGGGGGATATATCTTTGAAAATTCAGGCACATCGCGGCATGACCAGGACAGGCGGCTTTTTCAGGTGGGTTGTGATCCTGTTGTTTCTTACCGTTCTCTTCTCCTGCGGCGCCAGCAGGGACTGGGTTACCTTCCGCGGCGACCAGGGACGGGGGTACACCCAAACAAGCATCAAGCCGCCCCTCGCGGTCAAATGGAAGCTCAAACTGCAGGAATCATCCGAAGCAGCCTACGCTTTCAACAATCCGGTGGTTATCGGCAACACCATTTATTTCGGTTCCACGGACGGCAATGTGTATGCTCTGGACATTGAAAGCGGATACATGCGCTGGGTTTTCAAAACCGGCGGAGCCATCAATCCGGTACCCGTGGCGGACAACGAGCGCCTCTACATCGGCAGCAACGACGGAAAACTCTACGCCATAAACCGCGAAACCGGAGACCTTGCCTGGGACTTCCAGGCGGACAACACCATCCAATCCACCATCATCAAACATGAAAACTCCGTTATTTTCGTGAGCGACGGAGGATTCGTCTATTCTCTGGATCCCGCCACAGGCCGTGAACTGTATACCATCCCCAATCCCGTCTGGCATTATTTCACCTTCCAGGTCTATGACAACGGCATTTATTTCGCTCCCGGTCCTGTCAGTCAGCCCCACAGCATGGGGGTCTGGGACATAGGTATCCGAAATTATCTCTGGGTTCTCGATACGGAGCTGCTGGACGCGGTCTGGTATTCCTTCCCCGCCCTCAATGACAGGTACGTGTATTTTTCAACTGCCGATCCCTACCTGGACGTATGGAACCTGGAATATTACTGCTATGAGCGCAAGACGGGCACCCTTGTCTGGAAGTATTCGGATTATACGGACTGGGCCTTCACCAGGAATCTTGACACAACGCAACTATTTAACGACAACCTGAAACTCCTCGATTATCTGGCGCCATCCATCGCGAAAAATCTCGTCATCTATACCAGCGGAGACAGCGTCGTTAGGGCCTTCAATGCCGGGACAGGGAACATAGCCTGGCAGAAAAAGCTCGACGCCCAGACAACCAGCGCCCCGACGGCTGCGGGAAAATATATTTACTTCGGCATCGACGCGAGTTATGAACACGAGCATCCCCGGCTCGTTTGTCTTTCCCTTGCCAAAGGGAAAAAGATGTGGGAGATGGATCTGGAAGGAAAAATTTTAAGCGCGCCTGTCATAGCGCAGAACTGGATTATTTTCGGTACCGACGAGCATTACTTTTACGTGCTGGAGGAACTGTTCTAGACTGTTTAACCGGAAAACCGGTTCAGCCGAAAAACTCTTTCAGCTTCACCGCGATATCCTCGAAAGCCCCGTACGCTGCCCGGATGATCCCGTCGTAATTCAGAAAACCGTGGATCTGATTTTCGTAACAGGTCTCGGTGACCGGTACGCCTGCGAGCCGCAGTTTCTCCGCATAGGATCGCCCTCCGTCCCTCAAAATGTCGTACCCCGCCGTTATCACATGGGCAGGCGGCAGGCCGCTCAGGTCTTCGGCCAGAAGAGGGGATGCCAGAGGGTTCCTTTGGTCCCCTTTATCCGGCAGATAACAGTCGCTGAACCAGATCGCATCATCCAGGGTAAGGCCGAATCCTTCCGTGAAAAGCCGGATTGATTCAGTATCCTGGTTAAAAAAATCCACGGCCGGGTAAATGAGAATCTGGTAGCCGATTTTTCTGACTCCCCGATCCCTTGCAAGGAGGGTCAGGGCTGCGGTAAGGTTTCCGCCCGCGCTGTCCCCGCCCACGGCAATCAAACCGTCTTTGCCTTTTAACTCCCCGGTGTGCTCCGTTATCCAGCGAAAAGCGCTATAACAATCCTCAAGAGGCACGGGGAAAGGATGTTCCGGCGCCAGATGATAATCTACTGATACAACGACGGAACCGGCGTTTTTACAGATATTGGCGCAGGTCCTGTCGTGGGTTTCGAGATTTCCGATTACAAATCCCCCTCCATGAATGTAAAAAAATATTCCGAAAGGTCCATCGGCGGGGGGAGAGTATATCCTCAGGGTAATATCTTCCTGAAAACCCGGAACCCGGACTTCCCGCACGGATACTGAATTCACCGGCGGTCCCAGAAGCTTCAGAATCTCTGCATTAATCTCGTTCCGGAGTCTGCCGGCTTCCTCCCTGCCGAAGGAAATGAGCGGCGCCTGATTCCGGGCATCCGCTTCTTCCAGGTATGCCCGCGCCTCAAGGTCGAGTCCATTACGATCCATCTTCATTCCTACTCCTGTACTTCCAGGTCGTCGAACAGTTCAAAGTTCGGCTTATCATCCGGCTCTACCGGCTGATTAATGAGTATTTCGATTTTCCTCTCGATTTTTCCGATGTCCTTCTCAAGCCCCCTGGCAAGTTTGATACCCTCTTCGAAAAGGGCCAGGGCCTTGTCCAGGGTTGCGCCTCCGGAGTTGATTTCATCCGAGATTGTCTCGAGCCTTTCAAGTCTTTCTTCAAAGTTCTTCATGCGACGTCTCCTCCACGGAAGCCTTCACGGCTCCGTCCAAAAACCTGACCCTGATGAGGTCCGGCGGTGTTACCTGCCGCGCGGCAGCCACCAGCGCGCCTGTGTCGTCCCTGGTGACAAGAGCGTATCCCTTTCTCAATATCTCCCTCGGGGAACCAGATGTTATTTTCTGCGCAAGCAGCGAAACTTGATGGCCGGCATCCTTCGCCAACCCTTTAAGGCCGTACAGTATACCTTCCTTGGCATCGTCCAGCCTCTGGAGCAGAGGCTGCTCCAGGATCCTGAAGCTCCGTTCCAGCTGATCCGCGGTAAAACGTGAAAGAAGAAGCCGCACCCTGTCCACCCGCTGCAGTAGAACACCGATGAGCTGTTTTTTGTAGTACCCGACGCGTCCTGCAACTTCTTCCATGTCCGCGGACACCATTTCGGCCGCAGCCGAGGGCGTGGGAGCCCGCACGTCCGCAGCAAAATCTGTCAGGGCCCAATCAATTTCATGACCCACGGCAGAAATGACGGGTATCGCAGATTCGGCTACCGCACGAACCACTTCTTCCTCGGAAAAGGGCAGAAGATCCTCGAGTGAACCGCCGCCGCGGCCCAGGATGATTACATCCGCCAGATGATACCGGTTAGCGGTTATTAACTGACGGACAAGCGCAGGGGCCGCCTCGTCCCCCTGCACTGCCGCAGGAAGTACGACTACATGCATGCCGGCATTCCGCCTTTTCAAGACCCTGAGTATATCCCTGATTGCAGCTCCTGTCGGGGAGGTGATTACCGCGACACGTTCCGGAAATGGCGGCAGTTTTTTTTTCCGTTCAGCCGCGAACAAGCCCTCAGCGGCAAGCTTTCGTTTCCGCTCTTCCAGCAGGGCAAGAATGTCACCCTCGCCGGCTTTCTGCATATGTTCACAGATTATCTGGTAGGAT
>SPDA01000407.1 GCA_004525155.1 Spirochaetales bacterium | reverse complement strand
GTGAAATCCACGTAAAAATACAGCACCCAGCCCCAATCGTTCAGAAGCCTTAAGAGTACCGGGCGGTCGGCAGCCGCAAGCGGTTTAGCGGTCAGAAGGTCATAGGCGTTCCGGTAAAACTCGTTGGCCTCGGCAGCGGCGTACTTGTCGATGCATTTTTTCCCCGCTTTCATCAGGTAGAATACGGCCTTCTCCGTGTTTTCCGACTGCCGGTAGTGGAAAGCGATGGATTCGTAAAACTCGCTTATCCGGTCCGCGAACAGCTCCTCCATTACCCGCGCAACGTCCTCATGGATACGCCGCCTTTCCTTTTTGAGCAGTGAATTGTATACCACATCCTGCATCAGGGCATGTTTGAACATGTACTCCAGGTCCGGCTGCGCTCGAAACTCCCGGATAAGGTCCTTTCCTTTGAGCAGTTCGATAGATTCCTCGAGCTCGGCTGCCTTCTCTATCCGGGTAAGAATGGACCTGAAAAAATTCTGGCCGATAACCGAAGCGGTCTGCAGAAGGTGCTTCTGCTTAGGTTCGAGCCGGTCGATGCGAGCGGATATGATGCCCTGCACGGTGGAGGGAATGTCAGCGTTTTCGAGTTTCCTTGCCAGGGTCCAGCAACCATCCGCTTTGTTGAGAATACCGCTTTCAACCAGGTTGTTCACTGTTTCCTCTATGTAGAAGGGATTGCCCTTTATCTGCAGGCTGACAAAATTGAGAAGTTCTTCCGGCACTTCGCAGCCGTCGAGAAGGGAGCGTATCATCCCGGCGCTGTCATCCCGCTTGAGGGGTTCCAAAAACAGGTCTTCGATAGGCATCCCAGCGCGCAGTTCTTTGATAAGAGCCGTAACCTGATCCGAGGGACGGTACAGGCAGAGAACGAGGTAGGAGTTTTTCTCTAGTACCGGCGCGAGCACCTCCAGGGTCGAAGGATCCGCCCAGTGCATATCGTCCAGGATAAGGACCGACGGCTTTTTCCCGCAGATCGAGGAAACCACAGAGGCTATGCTCTTCAAGGTGCATCCTTTCAGAAGCCCCGCATCCATGTTCCGGACCTCATCGCTTTCCAGCGCGAACAGCCCGGCTATGAAGGGGGCAGCGGGCCTTTCGTCCACGATGATTCCGGCGCAGCCTTCCTCTATCTTGCGGCTCAGGGTGGCCGGTGTTTCGTTTTCCGCCAGGCTGAATAGGCTGCCGAAAAGTCCGGTCCACAGGCTGTAGGGAATGCCCCGAGTATAATCGAAACAGGAAGCCTCTAAAACCGCCATCCCGTCCGCCTCCGCCATATGTTTCACCTCCTCTACCAGACGGCTCTTGCCCGTGCCAGCCTCGCCGCGGATAAAGAAGACAGCCTTCACTCCGCTTTTTGCCATCTGCAGGCGCTCGGTCAGGAGCTTCATTTCTTCCACCCGGCCAGTGAACTCCGCGCGCCTGCCTTTCAGCATGAGGTTTCTGCCGGTACTTGTGCGCGGTCCAAGGAGCCTGAAAGCAGGTACGCCGTCGCTCTTCCCTTTCAGACTGATGGCGCCGAGCTCCTCGAATTCGAAGTAACGTTCGACCTCATGTACCGTCGTCCGGCCTGCCACGATTTCTCCGGCCTTTGCCGTTGAAGCCAGCCGGGAGGCGACGTTCACCGTGTCTCCCAGTACCTTCTCCGTGCCTTTCTCCAGATCAAGGTCGCCCGCAACTACCACGCCGGTGTTTACGCCCGTATGCACCGAAAGGTCCCTCCCGATACGTTCTTTAAGTTCCTCAGTGTTGAGCAGGGATACCGCCTTGTGGATCTCGAGGGCGGCGCGCAGGGCCCGCACCGCGTCGTCCTCCCGGGTCACGTCGAATCCGAACACGGCCATGACGCAGTCGCCGATAAACTTGTCCAGGTGGCCGTCATACTCCTTTACGATGGATGCCGCCCTGCTGAAGATGCGGCTCATTATCTCCTTCACTTCCTCAGGGTCGAGCTTTTCGGACAAGGCCGTATACCCGGAAATATCGGAAAAAAAGACGGTGACCTTTTTACGCTCTTCAGCTGAACGGCCGGACGCCTCAAGTCGGGCGCCGCACTGGCTGCAGAATAGGGCGTCTCCCGTAATGGGAGACTTGCATTGCGGACAGTTCATACTTCACCTCGTGTCTATTCAATTATAGTACGATTTGCAGTAACAGGTAATCAAATTTCTTAAAAAAATGTACGGTTACTAACCTTGACTAATCTAAATCTATATCTTCAGAAATATGATAGATATCAATACCCATGCGGCAAAAACCCGGCTATCCCAGAACCCTGCATGCTCGTCTTTCCGAAACCTGATACTTCTCCATTGCGTGTTCAACTGCTGTTCTGCGTCGTGCAGAGCGTACGAGTTTTCCTCAGTCGTATCTTTTAAGGTCGCATTGTCCAGAGATAAATCGGCCACCAGTTTCTTTAGCTGGCCGTTTTCCATCTCAAGCATCTTCAGTCGCTTCGACTGATCCTGCGGCTCCCTCAGAACTCGGGCCTCCAGCGATAGTAGGTGTGATCTGGAATAACCAGCTCTTTGGCGGCCTCACTAACCGTTAAACCCTGTGAGAGCCGTACCTCAGCCTATCGTAGTTTTTTGATAACCTGTCCTGATGTATATCTTTTGCGGTTCATATCTGCCTCCCTATACATTCTTAAGCTCTATACGCCATTATAACGCTGGATCAGTTTTGGGGAGCTAACTTGATATTCGGATTGGAGTTTTGGTATTCAAGTATCTTTACTGACTGGTCTGGGGTTATGGCTCCTACACGGATGAGGCGATCACCGAGTCTTTCTGTTGAATCTGTCATTTGATATTCACTCCTTTTTTACCTGGCCCTAATCTTCCAGCATATTTTTAAGCCGGATTTTGGGATTTTCAAATTTGATGTTTGATAGGATGAATTTATTGGGATCAAATTTACCCCCTAACCATTCTATCATTTCTTCATATTCTTCATCATCAGGATTATCCATCAATTCCAAGATATGTTCATAGCCTCCTATACCACCACAGTCTTCGGGTGGGCAGGCTCTTTCACCAGATAGGCAGACAGGATAGTTTACTGTATCATCCTTTGGCAGTATCTTTTCAAAATAATGTCATGATTCCAGTCATCGCCAAAATCATAGTTATACAAGGCACCACTTTTTTCTTTTAAAAACCAGTCCTTAATATATTCTTCCCATCCGGCCAGTATGATACGATTGTTTCGTTTCAAAGCAATTCGGACTTCCAGCCAATTTCTCTTAGCTACAGTATAATCAATTGTATTG
>SPDA01000268.1 GCA_004525155.1 Spirochaetales bacterium | reverse complement strand
TTCTCCGGATCACAGAAAATGATGGGCCGGGTTTCCTCAAGATCGTTCAGCCGGTACCAGAGCTTTTTCTTTTCAGCTTCCGCCGGAAGCGCGGCAAGCTCCGCGGTTTTTTTTGCCAGTGAGCGCAATATTTCTTTTTCACGGGACGAATACTGCAGATCGCCGGCGATACCGTGGGTCGTGCTCAAGCCGGAGGCAGTCTGTTCCATGGATGGGTCTTTTACCATTTGCTTTTCCTCACCTTGTGCGTCTTAAAAAAATAAAATTCGATAACAACCTCAAACACGCGATTCGTACAGATCCTTTTCATTAAAAAACTCAGAAACAGCAAAGGCAGCCGCGCCTAAAATGCCGCGTTCCCTGCCCAGGTTAGAATACTGAATCTCGACGTTCTTTTTTATATGTGTGAGGCAGCAGGTATTGACGCCGTTCCTGAGATTTTCCATAAAATACGCCCCCGCTGCCGCGTACACTCCCTGAATAATGACTATGTCCGGATCGTACATGAGTATAATATTTGAGATGCCGATCGTAAACCATTTGATTGCCTCGTCCATCAGGGAACAGGCCAGGACATCGCCTTTATTCGATGCTGCGAAAATCGAATCCATCAGAACGCGGTCAGATTTTATGCCTGCGAATATCTGTGATTCCGGATAGGCGGGTTCAAGCTGCTTCGCCTTCTCCAGCATCCGGGCGGTGGAAACCATCACCTCGAAACAGCCCCTGCCGCCGCAGCCGCAGAGTTCCTCTGCCTCCGGATTGATGATCATGTGGCCTATTTCACCTGCCAGGTAGTGAACGCCCCGTTTTATCTCGTTGTTCATGATAATGCCGGCCACGAGGCCTTCCCCGCCCTCTATAACGATGATGTTGCCGCGGTCCACCCCAGCGCCGAAGGTTTTTTCCGCGAAAACCTGAAACCGGATCTGGTTATCGACATAGAGCGGGACCTGAAGGCCGAGGGCTGCCTGAAGCATACCCTTAAGCGGAATGTTGTCTCCCCAGGAGGGGAAATGGGGGGACGTGAGCACCACCCCCTCGCTGTAATTGGTAATGCCGTGGGCGCCGACGGCGGCTGCCGCAATCTGTTCCCCGGTTATACCTTTACTTCGCATAAGGTCGCCGGCAAGCGAGGCTATCTGCTGAACAATTGTTTCAATCCGCTCGTCCTCCCGGTTTTTTACGCTTTTTTCCGCGACAACGTGAATCTTTAGATCGACAAGCGCGGCGAAGACCTCATCAGGGAAAATATGGACCGCGAAGACATACCGGTAGCCCTCGTTAAATTTGAACAGTTCCGGCTTTTTGCCGCCTTCGTTGGTCGAATCGCCCTTGCCTGCCTGAAGGATGATATTCTGACCGACATAATAATCCACAATCTTCATGACCGTTGTTTTACTCAATCCCGCGATACCCGAGATATCCGCCACGGCCATTTCCCCGGAATTCCTCAGCAGATTGAGTATTGCCTTTCTGTTGTTTCTTTTCAGGGTTTTCGGTTTTCCAGGATGCATGATAAAAAGTATAAATGATAATCGGATAAAAATCCAGTTTTATTGTAAAACTCTATTGTTAAATGTTGTTTTCAGTTCGAAATTAATCAATACCCCCGCGCGGCCCCGACCCCGCCGTCAACCCGCAGGACGGCTCCAGTAATCCAGGAAGCAGCCGGCGAAGCCAGAAACAGGCAGGCATCCGCCACGTCCTGAGGCTGCCCCAGCCTCCCCAGAGCTGCGGCGGCTTTATAGGCTGCAACGCCTTCGGGCCACACAGTGCCGAGCCCGGGCCGGTCGATGAGGCCGGGCAGAACGGCATTAACCCGGATGCCGAAGGGGCCCAGTTCCTGGGCCGCAGCCTTCGTATAAGCTACGAGGCCTGCCTTGGATGCGGCATAGTGGCTGTGGCCGGCTCCCGGCTGTTCCGCCTCTATTGAAGAAATATTGACAATCGCGTGAGTGCAGGGTTCACTAGAGGGTGAACCGCTGGATGTCTTTTCGCCGTCTGCCTTCATTAAGACGGCCGCTTCTTTTGTACAGTAATGAACTCCGGAAAGGTTCGTCCCCACCACCCGCATCCATTCTTCGGCGGGCATGTCCGTAAGCGCTGTAACCGGGTATATGCCTGCGTTGTTTACACAAACATCGAGGTTCCCTCCGGCGGAGCTGATCTGAGCAAACAGGCGCTTTACCTCTGCAGGTTCTGACAGGTCCGCCTGGAAGGAGACACAAGCCGCTCCTAGGGCAGCGAGTTTCTCTTCTAAAACACGGACCGCTTCAAGGCCGGCGTTATAGTGCAGAACGGTAAAGGCGCCGGCTTCCGCGAAGCGCAGTGCTATGGCGGCGCCCAAAGGGGAGGATGCGCCGGTAACCAGGACCCTTTTCCCGCTGAAGTCGAAAAGCTTACGCAGGGAAGACGTCATTGTCCGCACTCGGGAAACGAAAATTCCCCGGTAATCGGCAGGGCCACCAGGTGGATAAAATCATGGGGATAACGGCTTACGAGGGCCTCGACACTGGAAGACACGGAACGTTCGTACACATCCGCCTGAAAGCTGCCGTCTTCATTCAGATAGGGTATAAAGACAGCAACATGGAAATGCTGCTGAAGGCTGGGCCCGCTGCCGTACCTGCTGTTCACCGAACCGAGAAACATATACCCCGGCTTGAGCTGGGCCGCAAGATACAGAACAGGTTTCAGGTCCTTTACAGCGTAGCCGACATCTTCCATATAACTGAAAAACGGAAGGCTGCGGAGATCAAAATGTTCTGGATCGCTGACCGGCCTGTTGTGCCGGGTTTCCTCCAACACCGCTGCCAGGTTTCTGTTCCAGTCCAGCCCGAAATAGGGGTCCCTGTCATCCTCATGGCGCTCGCTCCAGCGATTCCCGCGGAGTTCTTCATGCTTTTCCTTGAGCAGGGACAGGGCAATGAGCCTTCCGGTCAGCGGTTTATAGAAACTGTCGACTACCCATTTCGCGAACCCGGAACAGTTGAATCCGGGCTCTTCCATGGGCTTGTCCGTTTCTATGTAGACGAAGCCGCCGTCCTCATCCATGGCGCCGTCATCAGCGTCCCGGAGGGTAGAGAGCAGACCGCGGAGGGATGCCGAGAACTCCCTTGCCAGGCTGTATCCCGCATCCTGCGCGGGAAAAAGATAATTCCAGGCAACGGCTTTTGCCGTTACGTCCGCGATGGTGGAAAACGGCTTTGTCAGAGCCGCCTCAAAGGTGAAAGGAAGGTTAATATTCCTGTAAACGGGAAAGCCGTAAAGGTACACATCCATCCTGGACCTGTCGCCGAAGGGAAATACGCGCACGAAGCAGTCCGGGTCGGACCTAAAGAATATTTTAACCTGGACAAATTTTCCGTCGCCCTGGTTCCGTTTTATTACATAGCTTCCGGCGCTGTATACGGGGAATTTGTAGTCTTCCTCGTTCAGAAAGAGAAGATAAAATGCATCCTGCTGTTTTTCGGTACGGAACATGACACGAGGGCCGTTTTTTTCGGCGTCGAAAACCAGCTGAGGCGCCGACATGGCTTCATGGGATGAAGCGAAGATAATATCCTTCATGGAAATGCGGGTGTCCGTATTGTCATAAAAAGGCAGTTCCTCGGGAGAAAGGACCCTGTCCGCCGGCGACTGAACAGCGGCAAGCGTAATAAAAATAAGAACGGGCAAAAAGCGTTTCATACCCTCTATTATCGACACAATTGGGTAATCTGCAAAGATCGGAACTCAGCTTTGTTTGAGATCGATACTGAAGGGGATGGAATCCAGACCCGCGTCCTTTCTCAGTTTGTTTTTCAGATACTGCACCCAGCCTTCCGGGAACCCCTTTACCCTGTTTACGAAGAGGAGGAATTTGACAGGATTCGTGCCGGTCTGGGTTATATAGCGGGGTTTGAACTGCGCGGCGCGGTCTCTGGGAGGGGTGTAATCCATAAGCCACTTTCCCATCATGCTATTGAGTTTTGACGTATCGAGAGACCTGTTTAGCTGACCGTACACGGTGAGGGTAATATTGATCAGCTTATCCAGGCCTGTCTGCTCCAGGGCGGAAATGGGAACGATGGGAGCGAATTTCAGCACCGGGAAAACGAACCGCACCCTGTCGCGCACAGCCTTGAAAACATCCTCTTTCGAAAACGGTTTTTCCATTGCGTCGTTTGAAGCGAGACGCACATCCCACTTGTTGAGGACAATAATGATGCCTTTGCCTCGCTTAACCACCTGCTCCGCGATTTTCTTGTCCTGGTCGCTAACCTCTTCCGAAGCGTCAACAAGCAGGTAAACCACATCCGCCTCTTCCACGGCTTTGAAAGCCCTGTGCACGGAATAGTACTCGACATCCTGGTTGACGCGGTTCTTCCGGCGTATGCCGGCCGTGTCCAGAATCCGGAAACTCCGGCCCTTGAAGGCAAAAAAACCTTCAATTACATCCCTCGTGGTGCCGGGAATAGCCGAAACCAGGGAGACATCCTTGCCTGTGAGGG
>SPDA01000652.1 GCA_004525155.1 Spirochaetales bacterium | reverse complement strand
ACAAGCAGGCCGGATATTACAAGCCCCACACCCAGGCCGTTTAATTGTTTTTTGAGGAGAATTTTCTGCTGCTGCTTCTTTTCTTCAGCGGACGGAGGGGTTTTTTCCATAGGCTTTTCCGCCGGCGCTATCTCCTCCGGCTGAGGCTGTTGTAGCTCGGTAACCTGCGGAGTTTTTTCGATACTTGTTTCATGTTCCGGGGAGGTGAGGTTCATCAGACTTCCGGCGAAATCATGAATTTCCCAAAAATCCTCGATTTCCTCCGTAATGGCGGTGGCGTTCATGGGCCTGGCGATTTCTTTTAACTGGATGGCGACCATCTGGTCCGCATTGATGACCACCGTTTCTATTACTTTTACTTCTTCTTCGGTTTTATCCAGTTTGCTGACTTCCACGCTTCCTTCAAAGCAATAAACCTGGGTAAGCGCATCCTCTTCTCCAGTCTCTGAAGGATAGACGTAATCGTAACCGAAATCCGTACCCCTCACGCCCGCCGTGGCGCTGGGGCCCGAAATATTGAAATTGGAGTTACCCACGAGCTGGGAAACCTTGGCGCGCAGCTTCCCGTAGGTAAGATTTATCGATGTGGTCTCCTTGGTATCGGAGGAGAGAATAAGAAAAGTGGTGTTTTCGGATACTTTTACGAGGTTGGAGGATGAAGCGAGCTGTATCTCCAGGTAGGTGTCTTTTTCGGTGGATATATTGTCGCCGTTAAAAACTTCCATGCCCGTAGCATCCGTGGTAAAAATGTCGTGGAATGACGATTTCCCCCCCCTGCTTATCATGAACCCTTCCCCGTCGGCGTAAATGATGAACCCCGCAGGGGCTGCGGAAAGCATGACAGCCGGAAAAACAAAGGCTGAGAACAGCAGGAAACCAAAAATTTTTCTTTTCATGCCGTTCAGTGTACACCACTAATCAAATTTAATCAAATTCTTCGGGGACAGGGAATTAATTCTTCACGTTGAGTACATCCCTGATGGCATTTTTGAAGGATTCCTTCGGCAGCGCTCCCATGGCCATCTGCGGCTTCCCCTCCAAGGGTACAAACAGAAGTGAAGGTATGCTCTGAATGCCGAAAATGGCTGCGAGTTCCTGTTCGTTCTCCGTGTCCACCTTATAAACGTGCAGTTTCCCGTCGTATTCCTTTGAAAGGTCCTCTAAAACCGGTGCGACCATTTTGCAGGGCATGCACCAGTCAGCATAAAAATCCACTATACAGGGCAGTTCTCCCTTGTAATTCCAGTCTTTTTCGGTTTCAAAATCAAATACCTTTTCCTTGAATGTCTCTTTCGTCAGCTGCTCAGCCATGCATTTCCTCCATTGTAAAAATCATATATAAAATAATAAATATATTTAAGAATGTAAAGTCCTTCCCGGGAGGAATCAGCGTATTTTTTTTATTTTTCCCGAAAACCAGAGAATTTTATCAATAAAACTTGCAGTGATTATACCCGAAACTGCGACTTCGAGAATGATGATTCCCGCTGTCAGGAGGGGACTGCCGATGTGCAGGACTTTGAAAAACTCGAACCCGAATAAAACCATGACCGCAAAAACCGCGGCTTTTCCGAGAAAGGTCGGCTCGGGCTCCAGCTTTTTGCGGCGTATCCACAGCACCAGCATGAGGCAGCCCTGAAAAAGCAGCCTTGCCATAATAAGCAGGTACAGCCAGAGGGGGATAATGCTGAAGACTGCGTATGCCGTGGCCATGAGAATAAGGAGCGCGTAATCGCTGGTGCTGTCCATTATTGCGCCGATTTTCGTGGTTTCCTTGAGTTTTCTTGCGAGAAATCCGTCAAGAAGGTCCGTTAGAAAGACCAGAGCCAGGTAGACGGCCAGAAAAGCCGTGCCTGGGCGTGTTCCCCGGGGCAGGATGAAATAACAGATGGATACAAGAGAACTAAGGCGGAACAGGGTAAGCGCGTTGGCGGAGTTTATCCTCTCTAAGGGGACCTGGTCCGGAATTTTGACAAACATGGGCGAAAGCTTGAGGAGGGCCAGAAGCAGGACCGTGTGAAGAAGGAGGCAGAGGAGATAAAAGGACAGCCTGGGTGTAAGGCCGGAGACCAGCATAACGGCGGTATAGAAGATCGTCTGGAAAAGAAAAAAAATTCCGCAGATT
>SPDA01000440.1 GCA_004525155.1 Spirochaetales bacterium | reverse complement strand
TTGACCTGGGCCTCCTCGCCTCTGAATCGGGTATGCCCCTGGATCTTCTCAAGGCGGGGAACCGGGAGCTCAATTATGCCATAACCCCTCCGGAGGTTCCCTATTTCATCAAGGTCCCCGGTTCCCACACCGGGGCAGTTAAGACCGTTCTGAGCCAGGACCGGCTCAAACTCATGAAATTCTACATTCACACTATCCGCGCGGGAGACACGCTCTACGATATGGCCAGGCATTTCGGTGTTTCGGTCGGTCTCATCCTGTCCTATAATCCCGGCGTCCGTCCGGAGGCCCTTCAGCTTGGGGCAAGGCTGCTGGTTCCGTCCGTACGGGACGTGGGGCCCTACCCCGGCAGACCCAAGGCAGCGGAAGCCCCTCTGCCGGAACCAACCGGCAGTTTTACGGGCACCTATCGTGTACAGAAGGGTGATACTCTCTGGAGCATTTCGAAACGTTACGAAACTTCTGCCGCGCTGCTCGCTTCGGAAAACAGGATAGCCCTTACCGGGGTCTTGAGCATCGGCCAGGTTTTGTACGTTCCCCCTGCCGCGCAGAACGGATTCAGCGTGCCGTACGGCGGCGGAAAGGAGTAATCTATGAAGAGGATAGCGGCGGCGGCCTGGTTTTTGCTGCTGGCAGCGGCGGTGTACTCCCAGAGCAGCGTCAGCGCCGTTTTTGCGGTGGACTGGGAGAAACGCGAAATAAATCTGGACACGACCCTGACCATTTTGGGCGCTCAGCAGCTCAGCCCCAGGGTCCGTTCGACTTCGGAACAGACGATAAGCGAAAGGCTGCCCTATCTTATCCGGGAAAAAACCGCTTCCCTTCCCCTTGACTCTTTTGCCACGGTGGGAGCGTATTCCACAACGAACCCGGTCCTGCTGTCGAAACTGGACCAGTTCGCGAAACAGGGAAAGCTTCAGAAGAGCTACCTTTCCACGGATCTGAAAGTCTTTCATGCGGAATATTCCTACAGCCTCGACGGCCTGTCGGCGCTGTTCGTAAACCACCAGGCGCCTCTTCCCCTGCCCAAACTGCTTGTATTCGAGCCGACGGCGCCTTTTTCCGGCATTGTCATATACATGAAGGACCTGTTTCCCGTAAAGGGCGAACTCGAGACTGAGGGCCCGGATAAGGGGCAGCCGAAGATGGCGAAACTCAAACCCTGCCTTTTTCCCAAAATTTTTGACGAGTCCATGAACCTGCTCCTCGAACGGACCATGATGAAACCTGAATATGTAAGGCAGTGGGGCGTCGCCGGATATGCCTCCGGTATTGTGCCCGCCGTGGAAAGGATTGGTTTTACGCCCCTGCGGGTCCTTGGAAGGGCCATCTACGGGAAGGAACACACGGATATCGTCATAACCGGGGAAGCGGCCCGTAAAATCCTCGCCTCGGAAAACAACCGCCGCCTGCTCACGGAAGGCCGAATCCTCATCATCTGTGATCTGGAATAATCATTAGTTCTGAAGCAGGCTTTACATTGTTTATCGAAAAGAGTACAATACCGCCATACAAAGTAGAGGAAACAAATGATTTTACCCCTTGAACTGCTGATCAACCACGATGGAAATATATATGAGCTGACCTGCGCTTCAATCCGCAGAGCTGTACAGCTTACACTTACTGGAGACGAGGAAATAGAGAAAAATGAAGGAAAGGTCGTCTCCCTTGCCATAAAGCAGGTGTTGACGAAACGGGTTGAATACAGAATCGAAAGCTGAAACAGGCAAAGCGCCCATACCTGTCGTCAACCTGTTCGGTCCCACGGCGGTAGGTAAAACCTCCCTTCTTATCAATCTCTTCAAGGCCCGGGCCGAGATCGTGAGTGCGGATTCCATGCAGGTATACCGCTTCATGGATATCGGCACCGCCAAACCGGACGCCGAAACCCGGCGGGTCCTTCCCCATCATCTCATCGACATCAGAAATCCCGATGAACAGTACAGCTCCGGCGATTTTGTCCAGGAAGCTGTCTCCTGCATCCGCGACATCGCCTCGAGGGGCCTGCTGCCCGTCGTTTCCGGCGGTACCGCGTTTTACTTTAAAAATCTTGTGTGCGGACTTCCGGAAACACCTCCCGCGGACAGCGGCATCAGGGATGGTCTTAAAAAAGAGATTGCGGTAAGGGGCAGGGAAACGCTCTACCGTGAACTTGAAAACTTCGATCCGGGGGCGGCTTCAAGGATAAACGCGGCGGATACCTATAGGATTATAAGGGCCCTGGAGGTTATCCGGCTCACGGGCCGTCCTTTGTCATCCTTCGCGCGAAATGTTCCGTCCGGCGGGCCCTACCGGTTCTTAAGCCTCGGCGTGTGGCGGGAACGGGCCGATCTCGCCGCGAGGATCGAAGCGAGGGTGGAGGGGATGTTCCGGAAAGGTCTCGAGGAAGAGGTGCGGGGTCTTCTAACGAAGGGCTACGGCCCCGAGGATCCGGGTCTTCGGGGCATAGGATACGCGGAGTTTTTGAATCTCCGGAACCGCGGCTGCCTTACGTTCGCGGAGGTGAAGCAGGCTGTCATTCATCACTCGAGGCAGTACGCAAAAAGGCAGACGGCTTTCTTCCGCAGCCTGCCGGAGGTAGTCTGGATTCACGCGGAAGAGGAAGACAGAATTCTGAGAACTGTCGACGGCTTTTTACAGGGCGCGGACTGTACTTCCTGATTCTGCCTCAGACAGGCCCCCGCAGCAGTGCTTCCCAGTCCGGCCGGCGCCCGTTCTTGTCGGCGAGCACTTCATCCCGGATATATTTTCCGCAGTTCTGCAGACGGAGCGCCGTATCGAGGGTTATGACATGCTCGATTTTGCAGGCCTCCTCATCCGCCTTATCCGCTGCGAGAAGAAGAATATCCCGCAAGAAAGAGGTTATGATGGTATGTTTCTCGCGCACTTTCGAAGCGTATGCCGTTCCCTGTTCCGTAAGGCTGATATAAGAGTTTTTTTCATAATTGATAAGTCCCCGGGTTTTGAGAATCTTCAGGGCCCCCGTAACGGAGGGCATCTGCACGGATAGAAAGGCGGAAATATCCTTGACCCTCGCTACCTTGTTCTTCTTTTCCAGTTCAAGAATGGCTTCCAGGTAGTCTTCCATACTCG
>SPDA01000528.1 GCA_004525155.1 Spirochaetales bacterium | reverse complement strand
TTTCACCGGCCACATCCAGAGGAACCAATTCTCTCGGGGTGCGCAGCAGGACCGATTTCCGGAGACTTTGGGAATCGTAGGGATGCTGCTGCAGCTGTTTTACCTTGCTTAGCCGTTTGACTTTGCGGACCATCGTATCCATCTCTTCTTCGGTGCAGAAGCAGGTCAGTACCACACTGCCGTCCACTGCTGCGCTTCTTTCGAAACCGTGGCCGACGATGGTGTCGATACTGATACCCTCGTTGCTGAACGCGGATGCGATGCTTGTCAAAGCTCCCGCTCTGTCGATGACATGCGCGCGGAATACCCAGTGTTTTTTATCGGTTGAATTCATGTTGCTATTTCTCCTTTACATTAAAGAGCAGTACTTGTGATTTATCTTTTAGCGCATCCAGCACTTGTGAAGAGAGGGCGGCGAGCTCCATGTTTTTATCCAGGATTGTCACCGGAGCAAGCCGTCCCACCCGGCTCCGAAGATTTAAGCGTACCGCTTTTTCCCTAAGCATAGGACCCGTTAGAATGATCGCTTCAATATCGCAGGATGCATAGACAAACGCGCCGCCGATTTCCTTGGCAACTGCGAGCAGAAACGCGGTTTTATCATCCGCGGATGAGTCTTCAATCCGGCATTCAGCATGATAACTGAAGCTGCCTTTATCTGCCACGGTTACAGTGCTTTCCTCATCGAGGTGTACAACGATAAATTTTAAGGATTCGAGAGGTTTCCCAACCGATACCGCGGCGGACCTGCGGCGTTTAACAGACTGTACGCGTGAGGTCCTGTAAACGGTGCGCCTTCGTCGACAGAGAAATACGCAAGGGCTGAATAATTTTTCGAAAGTCCGGAGAGCAGCTTTAACATGGGAGGAAGGTCCGCCGATTCCATTGCATCCGGAATGAGGTAAAGCCTGTTCTGTTCAATACCGGAAAAATCTTCCGTAATATTCATTGTTCCCGCGACCGCTTTTAAACTGCTTACTCCATTTCGTTCCAGTTCTTTTTTAATTTCGGGTATGAGATCAGTTAACTGCCCGGTTTCAATCCCGCTTTTTCGCGCAGCCTCGAATTCAAAGATGCATAGTTCATTCGAATAAACAGCGCCTTTTACTGTTTTATCATCAGGCTTAAGTGTCAGAATGTTTTCCGCTTCGGTAGGAACCGGCGCCGGCCCGGGAGCCGTTTTTTTTCTTTCACTTTTCCGTGAGGCATAAATGCTGCACAGGGCGATGGACTGCAGACGGGTTTCCATAGGATCCGACCGTGAAAGAATTATGTAGGGAACCGGAAACCCGATGGTGATTCCCGCTATTGATGCTTCGCCGTATTTCGCCATCGATGCAATGGCTTTATACAGGATATTCGCGGAATCGATTCCTGGACACACGAGAATATCGGCCCTTCCGGCGACCTCAGCGGCATTCGGAAGTTCCGGCATACCTTTAATTTCCACCGAGCCGGGGTCGGTTGCCAGATCGAAAGAGAGGGGACCGCATACAACAGCATTTTCCCAGGTGCGTTCGGCAAGTTCCAGACCAAGCCAGGTCGAGGCAAGAGATGGTATCTGTTTTTCGTTTGCCGAAAGAAGCGCGACCCGCGGCCGCTCAATTCCCATAACAACCTGGGCCACATCGACGGCGTTGGTAATCAAATCGGTAAGGCGTCCGAAATTGCATACAGTGGTAACGCCGGCATCGGTCAGGATCATGGGTCGCCCGTTCGCGATGGGCGCGGCATCGAAAATCGATGCCAGGCTGACCGTCGTACGCATCGCCATTGGAAGCATATAGCGGTTGATGACAGGCGTGGAGATATTTCCTTTGAGGACGATATCAACCACATTGTTTTCGATAAGCTCCACCGTGGCTGCAGCTGTATGATCATCATCCTCCGCATGAACGATATCTTTCGGGTCAATGGTAATTCCGGTGGCTTCAATACTTTGTGCGATTTTCTGTTTATTTCCGACCAGGATGATTCTGTCTATAATGCCGTGATCCTGTGCGGCTTCCACAAGTTTGAGGTCCTCGACACGTTCGCCCCCGGCAACCACCACTGTCGTGCTGGTGAGCCTGCCGGCGATATCAACGAGATCGCTCACGACTTCGAGAGGTTCACTATTGTTCATTTAGATTTCCTTTTTAATTTTACACGAGGTGAATAATCGAAAATAATAGTAAAAAAGATCCGTAAAGGCAAGGTGCCAACCGGCAGACCGGGGAAATTTCTCCCTGAACCGGCGAAAATCGTCCTAGACCAGTGCCTAAGGCGGGCAGGCTGTTTCCGGCGCCGTGCGGGTCTGACACCATTATTGTAAAGGTATATAATAACCGGAGTATGTTTGACGACGTAAAAATTCAATCGCTTATTGCCGAACTTGCGGACTGGCCGGGTCCATCCATAAGCAGCCACAAAAGCGCGCAGCAGTTTTTCCACAAGCTCTCTTTTCTCGCGGATATCGGGGTTACCGCGGAAGACAAGGGTATGAAGGAACTCGTGACCGCGGTCATCAAGCACCGGAACGAAAACGGTATTCCTCAGCTGCCGGTGACCATCGGCGAGGCCTATGGCGGCACGGGAATGGAGACCTGGGCCTGGGCTCTCTGCGACGCGCCGACTGTGCTCTATGCTTTGTCCAAAATCGGCTTCACAGACACATTGATGGATACGGCGAT
>SPDA01000279.1 GCA_004525155.1 Spirochaetales bacterium | reverse complement strand
CGGTGGCGCGGCTGCGCGCACGGAACGAGATTACCGAGATCCGGGCGAACGCTCTCAAGCTGGACCGCTCTGAAACAGCGTTTTTCCTCAACCGGGTGATGGAACTTAACCTTACGGAAGAGAATATCGCAGCGCTGGAGACTCGCACTGAGGGATGGCTGTCCGGGCTGCAGCTGGCGGCCCTGGCTGTACGGGATATGCAGACGTCCGGCGAAAGCAGGGACGTCGACGGTTTTGTCCGGGAGTTCAGCGGCACCCACCGCTACATTTTCGACTTCCTGGCGGAGGAAGTGCTCCGTCTCCTGCCTCCGGATATCCGCAGTTTTCTAATCCGGACATCGGTTTTGAAGCGTCTCTGCGCGCCGTTATGCGGGGCCCTCACCGGCCGCGCCGGGAGCGCTGACCTTCTGCGGCAGCTTGCCGGTAAAAATCTCTTCCTGCAGGCCCTGGACACGGGCGGGACATGGTACCGCTATCACGAGCTTTTCGCGGATTTCCTCAAGTCAAACCTCACCGGAGAGGAGGAGGCCGGACTTCACCTGGCCGCGGCCGGCTGGCTTGGGGAGAACAATTTTCTGGAGGAGGCGGTGGATCACGCCCTCTCGTCGGGCGACTTCGGCGAGGCCGCAGGGATGATAGTGTCTGCAGCCGATGAGGTGATCCGCAGAGGATCCTTCGCGACACTGCAGAACTGGATTCGCGCCCTGCCCGACGGGACGGTGCACTCCAGCTGCGGGCTCTCGATACTGGCCGGTTTTCTTTGCATTTTCGCCAACCGGTACGAGGAAGCGGAAGCCTACGGAGAGGCTGCAGCAAAACTCATCGACGATACAATCCCGCCGTCTGTCCGCGGCCGGCTCAAGAGCCTTCAGGCCCATTTCAAACTCTGCTCCGCCGATTCCGAATCCTCCGCCCGGCTTTCGAGAGAGGCGTTGGACTGCCTGGCCGCGGATGATTTTTTCTTTCGTGACCTGACAACCAATCTCCTGGGGCAGTCCCTGGAGCTGAGGGGAGATCTTCGTTCGGCTGTTGAAGCCTACCTGGGTGCCGTTGCGGGCAAACCGGACGGAGCGGAGCGCGGCGCGAATATTATAACCCTCATCAACCTGGTTTTCCTGCTCAACAGGCTGGGCCGGCGCAGCGAGGCCCTAGCCGTGTGCAGGGACTGCGATATGAATGCCTCTACCGGAGGAGGACCCGGGTTTATCGGCGACGCCCTGTGCCTGGGCTTAGGCCTTCTTTCCTTGGAGGTGAACGATCTCGATAAGGCCTACAGTCAGATTCTGCGGGCACTGGCATTGAGCGAGCAGGCAAACATCGTTGACGGCATTGTCTGGGGGCGCTACATCCTGTCGATCATCCTCCTGGCCCGTGGTGAGACGGACAAGGCTCTCGGGATTATCAGAGCGGCAGGGAAACTTCCTACCTCCGGAGCGCCTCACCGCGGCTGGTTTCTGGCTCTCGAACTGGAGGCGGCCCTCCGGACAGGCGACACGGCTGCTGCGCGGCAGCTGGCAGACCCAAAGCGGTTAGTCTCCTTCGGGGTCCCCGATTACTGGAACGATCCGCCGTACCTTTCCTACTGCCGCTTCCTGATTTCGGAAGGGAGGCTTGCGGATGCGGCCCCGATCCTGCTGGAGCTCGGCCGGTCTGCGGAAGCGGGCGGACGCAACCGGACGCTGATTTCCGTATGGCTGCTTAAGGCACGGGTCGAACAGGCTTCCGGCCGGGATCGTGATGCACTGGGGCTCGTGCAGCGGGCCCTGAAACTGGCTTCACCGGAAGGGTACGTACGGGCGTTCGCCGATGAAATGCCCGGCCTGCTTCCCTTGTTCGAAAAGATGCGGGAAACGGACCCTCGTTTTACCGATGCGGTGATGGCAGCACACCGGGCGGAAAAAGTGGTATCGCAGACCGGCAGCACTGGCAGGAGCGTACCATCATTTCACGGTACCCGCGGGGAACCTCCTGTGGAACCGCTCACGGAACGGGAACTCGACGTACTGCGGCTGGTGGCCAACGGTCTCTCCAATGCCGGGATTGCCGAAGCCCTGTTCGTTTCCGTCGGGACCGTGAAAAAACACCTCAACAACATCTTCGGCAAGCTCGATGCCGGAAACCGGACACAGGCAGTGGTCCGTGCGCGCGAACTCAATCTTATCGTCTAGATCGCTGCAGCCGCGGCCGCAGCCCGCCTCCAATGCCCGCTTAAGGCTGTTTTACGCCTTCCATCGATAAAATCAACCACCAAAATTCATCTTTCGATGCATGCCGTCTCAACCATTCCGGGCTTATATTGTGCTCATCACTTTTCACGGGAGGCAGCTGTGGATTCAGAAATGGGGAGACAATACGGTACGTCCTACCGGATATGTATTGAAGGGCATCTGGACGCTCGACGGGCAGGGGATTTCGAAGGTTTCCGGGCAGAGCTGACGCCCGAAGGGGAGACCGTTCTCTCCGGGCCTGTCGAGGATCAGGCGGCGCTCCACTCGATACTCACCCGGATCCGCGACCTCGGCATTCCGCTGGTGTCCGTGATCCGGATTGCTCGGAACGGGAAGAAGGCATGAAATCAAAGAGCGTATTCACCATGCAGACCGCGGGAACGCCGAAGATCGGGAAAAAGCGGATTTTCAGGCGGATCCTGACATGGTTCCTCGCTGCGGCGGCAGCGCTGATACTGGCGGCGGGCGGGTTATTCCTCTGGGCGCTCGCATCGACCGGCACCTCGCTTTTGGCACGCGGGCTCATCTGGGGCGACCGAACAGTCGAGGACTGGAAACGGCTGCCGTCGCGTACTGTGGCGGCAAGCGATACGCCGATGATGTTCAAGAAGAGAACTCCCGCCTGGCTCGGCGATCTCAAGATCGATGATAAACCCTTCGAGACCTTCCTGGAGGAAACCGGCACCACGGCGCTGGTCATCCTGCACGGCGATGAGATCCTGTACGAAGGCTACTTCAACGGCGCCGGCGCCGGATCGATAATGCCCGCGTTTTCAGCAGCCAAGTCCTTTGTCTCGGCTCTCCTGGGTATAGCGATTGCTGAAGGCTTCATATCCAGTCTCGATGACCCGGTAACGGCCTACATCCCGGAACTGTCCGAACGTGACGGGCGGTTCTCCCGAATCACGCTGCGCCGCCTGGTGTCGATGACCTCGGGCCTGCGCTTCGAACGTTACCGGTCGCCGTGGGATGATTCCTCTATAACCTACTGGTCGCCCGACAAACGCAGGGCGGCGCTGGAAACTGAAATCGCTGAAACCCCGGGAGTAGGGTTTCTATACAACGACTACAATACCATCCTTTTAGGCATGGTGCTGGAAAGGGCCACAGGCATGCACGTGGCCGAATATTTTGAGACCCGCCTGTGGCAGCCCATGGGCGCCGCGGCGGACGGCTCGTGGAGCCTGGACAGCGAAAAGTCGGGGTTCGAGGCCATGTCCGTCGGAATAAACGGAACGGCCGTCGATCTGGCCAGGCTCGGCTGGCTCTACTTCAACGAGGGTAAAAACGGCTCACGACGGGTTGTCCCGGAATCCTGGGTCAGCCTGACCACGGAAAGCGAAGATGCCACGGACAAGGTTCTCGAATATCAGTACGGCTGGTGGATAAACGAACCGCGCGGCGGCAGGGGTTTCTCCGCCGAAGGGGACCTGGGACAGTTTATCTGCGTCTATCCCGAGGCAGGCCTGGTTCTGGCACGGTTCGGCCGCACCACTGGCGGTGTCTACTGGACCGGGCTCCTGAGTGAGATAGCGGCATGGATTGAGCAGCGCCTTGCGGTCAATGGAGGGACGCAGGATAAAACTTGAGGAGGTACACATGAATACGTTAACCATCAATTCAGTCAGCAGCCGGCTGACGGCGGCGGACCGACTCGATCACGCTCTTGCGCGCCTTGGCGTGCGCAGGAATCATCACAGGGTAACACCGGGTCTTTACGCCGTCGGCCGTCCCGATGCGGCGGCGCCGGTGCTCGTAACCGCCAACTACAGCCTGAGCTTCGACGCACTGCGTTCATCCCTTTCCGGCATCGATGCGTTCATCCTGGTGCTGGACACGCAGGGCGTGAATGTCTGGTGCGCCGCCGGGAAAGGAACCTTCGGCACCGATGAAATCGTGAGAAGAATCGAGGCTGTTGATCTCGCCCGGGCGGTGACGCACCGCAGGCTCATCGTGCCGCAGCTCGGAGGCGCCGGTGTCGCGGCCCACGAAGTGAAACTGAGGACCGGATTTACGGTGGAGTACGGACCGGTGGACACTTCGGACCTGCCGGAATACCTGCGTACACGGAAAGCTGACGCCGGCATGCGCAGGGTAAAATTCGGTATCAAGGCCAGGGCGGTTCTCGCTGTGATAGAGGCG
>SPDA01000568.1 GCA_004525155.1 Spirochaetales bacterium | reverse complement strand
GGGTGGATGTCATAGGCCTGTGGAACAGGGGCAATCTTCTCGGCGTCCCGAACAGCGGCTGGAAGTCCTGGTCAATGCCGGACGGCACGCCGGTAGAGATGCCGGGAGGCTTCGAGTATTCCCTGGACGGAGACGGCGCGGCGCTGGTCTATCCCCAGGGCGACAGGACTGCCGGGCCGAGCCTCAAGCTGCCTAAGGGCGGGTTTTTCCTGGACAACATCCCACGAGCTGAGCCCTTCAGCGAGGAGGAAATTCTATCAGACCCCGCCGCAGCGGCCCGCAGGGACTTCAAAGACCTCTACGGTGTGTTCTCCGACGAGGATGCGGAACATCTGGAAATCGAAAGCCGACGGCTCTTCGAGGAAACAGACTACGGCATCATCTATAATTTCGGCGTCGGCGGCCTGGGGGACGCCGCCATCATCCCGGGCCCCTACGAAAAGAACCCCCGCGGCATCCGCAGGCTCGAGGACTGGTACATGGCCCATCTGCTTTATCCCGAATACATCCACGGGCTGTTTGAAATGCAGACGGATATAACGCTTAAAAATCTGGAAATTGCCCGCCAGGCGGTGGGCGAGAGGATACAGGTAGTCAATATAAGCGGGTCCGACTTCGGCAGCCAGCAGGGTGAGATGATCTCCGTGGAACAGTTCCGCGAATTTTACAAGCCCTGCTATAAAAAGATGAACGACTGGGTGCACCGGAACACGAAGTGGAAGACGCACTTTCACTGCTGCGGCTCCATCCTCCGGCTTCTGCCTGAGTTTATTGAATGCGGTGTCGATGTGCTCAATCCCGTTCAATGGACCGCTGCGGGCATGGACCCCGTCATTCTAAAGAAGGAATTCGGCGGAAAGCTGGTGTTCTGGGGCGGCGGCATCAACACCCAGAAAACCCTGCCCTTCGGTACGCCGGAAGAGGTCCGCCGCGAAGCGCTGGAAAAACTTGCAGTTTTAGCTCCCGGCGGCGGCTTTGTGTTCAATACGATACACAATATTCTCGGGAAAACACCGCCGGAAAACATCATCGCTCTTTTCGATACGGCCCTGGAATTCGGCGAAAGCTGAACGGTCTGGTGCGGTACGTCCTATACCGGTTTCTTTTTCTCGAAAATCGGAATGGGCGCCACGCCGGCGGCATCGGAAATGATGGTCTGGACCTTGTCCGTATCAATTATAAACTTCACGTTGTCCTTGAGGGCGGTTTCCATGGTTTCCAGTTTTTTAAGGGTCTGGGCGTTGCCGATAAAATACTTTTCCGCCGCTTCGTTTACCAGTTTTATCTTGTCCGCCTGCGCCTTGGCCACGGTGATCAAGGCTTCCGCCTCACCTTCCGCGGATAGGATGAGGCCCTGTTTGACGCCTTCCGCACGTTTTATCTCCGCCCGCTTGTCACCGTCCGCTTTGGTTTCCGTTGCCGTGGCTATATCCATGGCCGCGATTTTCTCCTGTTCCGCTTTTACGACTTTATTCATTGAATCCTGAACGTCCTGGGGCGGCTCTATCTTCTGGATTTCCACACGGAGCACTTCCACTCCGTAACTGTCGGTTTCCTTGTCCAGGACCGTTTCGACTTCAGAATTTATAGTGCTCCGCTTTTCGTTGGCGTCGGTAAGGCTCATATTGCCTATAACCGCCCTTAAGGTAGTGCGCGCCAGGGCAGTGAGCTGTTTTCTGTGATCGTCAACGTTATAGAGACTCGCCTCGACATTCTTGATTTTATAGTAAACCATGGCATCCACTTCGGCGTTGAGCTTGTCCTTTGTTATAACCATCTGCGGCTACACATCCACCAGCTGTTCGGTGATATTCACTTTGTACAGCTTTTCAATGGTCGGTACTACCCAGGCAAGACCGGCCTCCCTGGTGCGGATGTATTTGCCGAAGCGTTCGATGACTGCTTTATAAATGGGTCTGATGGTCCTGAAACCCGAAAACAAAAGCAGTAAAAACGCGAAAATCATTATTCCCGGACCGAGAAAACTGGTGTTTACTACAAGCGCGATAACACCTGCAATGAATATGAGAACACTGACTATGAGCATGGTAAGCCTCCTGCCGACCGATAAATTCGATCTTTTAATTTTCGCATAAAAATGACCGGGGCGCAAGGACTGGGCAAAAAGCTCCGGGTGGGACTTAAGGCAGACGGCTTTCCAGATCGAGGAGTAAATCCATGAGAACCTGTTCACAGTCAAAATGGTAGATGGAGAACCGCTGCAGGAGTCCTGTCAGCCTGGTCCAGAGCTCCCTGCCGGTTTCCCTGTCTTCTTCATCCTGCAGAAACTGTTTGTAGAGGGGCGCCAGCATAAATAGGTCCTGCAGGACCTCCCGCCCCGAGGTATGGGCATCCATCATCCTGGCTGGCTGAAACCAGGTCCGTTTTCCCCCGCAGACAGGGCAGCCGGCGCCGATATCCGGCCGGATTTTCGTACAATATACGCATTCTGTCCAGGTGCCTTGTTCCTGCATGGTATTTATTCTCCCCTTTTTTATTGTGCTTTACCTGCCCG
>SPDA01000640.1 GCA_004525155.1 Spirochaetales bacterium | reverse complement strand
TAGAAAATACAGAAACAGCACTGCCGGAATAAAGAGATAATACAAGTTCATAATTCCTCCTGTCAAAAATCAGGGATGTATGCCCTGAAATCTCCAGATAAAATCATATTCCTAGTATTGGAAGGATACAAGCATGGAAGCGCCGGTCCCGACTTCGGATTACAGCCTTCCATTTACCCGCTCCGTAAAATCCTTACCTGTTTCAATTCCCCTGCTGCCCGCGGGTATCCGCGCGATGTTCGATTCGCATCCGCATCCGCCGGCGGAAGGAACCCTTTCGCTGCGGGCAGGTTCTCCGTTTTCACCGGCGGTGAACAGGGAAGAAATGTATATATCTAATCAATCGTCATTATCAATCCAGCTGGCGATATATTTCATGCCCTCCGGCGCGGGTGCATCGGCTTCCCGCTGCCAGGAACCGCTGCAGCCTTCTTCCGCTGCGGTGAGCTCAAAATGGCACATGGCTATGCCCAGGTCCAGGTCCTGAAAACTGACGTTTTTTATGAATGTTCCGTATCCCGGGGTAGGTTTGAGGAAAAACCTGAAAACCTTTTCGTTTTCCGCCCTGAAAATTCTCCAGGGCTGCTTGTTGGAGGCGGATGGCCCCAGGCGGACTGCTTCGAGGGCGGCATCGTAGCCTTTCAATATTCCGTTCCCGCCTGAGGCAAACGGCTTGACGGGTACCGGCGAGGAAGGATCTCCGGTGAAAAAGAGCTCTTCCCGGGGTTTACGGTTTCTCGCGCCTATTGCTTTCCTTATTACCCGTTCTTTCAGCCCCGGTTTATCGCTGGGATAGCCGACAGGGGTAATCGCCGGCATAACCTCGTTCTCCCCGGGCTTGAGGTATTCGGCAAACCCGCTCCGCCTGAAGGTACCGCCGAGCCAACAGGTGCCGAGCCCGAGGTCCGTGAGCTGAAGGATGATTTTCTCGAGGCAGTAGCCGTAATCCTCCATGGCCATGTCCGAGAGGACAACAGCTCCTATAATAAATGCCGGAGCGCCGGATATCATGCCGTAGGTCCCGAGTTTTTTGAGTTCCTCCCTTTCCTTGTCCGATGTTTCGAGCAGAGAGAACCTGACCCCGCTCCCGAAGGGACTGTTCGAAGAGGCCGAAAGTATGGTTCCGATCCTTTTTTTAATGGTACTGTCTAGGTCCTTTTTCCCGTAAGACCGCACGGATATCCGCTTTTTTAACAGCTCTGTGTAAAACGACATTGATTCTCCTAGGTTTCATTTTTGCGCGCCAACTATACACGGAAATACCGGCTTTGTCTCCCGGTCTTGCCATTGCTTTCCCGCAGGGTTACACTTTATTCATGAAAAAAGGAATCAACCGTGTTGCATCAGCGGAAAACAGCATTCCCGGTATTCGGCGCATCTGCCTTATCGGGGACCCGGGCTGCGACGGTCTCGGCGCGGCAACCATGAGCATGTTTGCCAGGGCTCTTGCCTTTCAGCCGGCGGATCTCAAATTCGTACTGGGTGACCTTGTGCCCTTCGGCCTGGAACAGCTGTACAGAAACGTGCAGGATGTCATCGATGCTGTCGCGGATACGCCGGTATACGCCCTGTGCGGCAACCATGACACGGAGTATTACAGCGATTATTTCGGTCTGCGCAACTACACCCTGGACGCGGGAAATTTTCTCATCATCGTACTCGATAACTCAAAACGCAGGTTCAGCGCTGAAGCCCTTGCCCTGTTCGACGAGGCCATCCGGAAGAACACCCATGACAAAGTGATGGTTTATTTTCACATTCCTCCGCCCAATGTTATTACCGGCAATTCCCTTGCGGAGGAGAACTGGAAACCCTTCCGGGACATTTACCTTCCCTGGAAAGACCGGATAGGGCTCTTCGCCTGCGGCCACGTGCACGCCTATTTCGAGGACAGCATCGACGGCATACCGCTCGTTGTCACCGGCGGGGGAGGGGCGCGGATCGAATTTGTGCATGACAGCCTAGATGAGAGGAGTTCAAGGCACCACGTCGTAAGTGTTGCCCATGAGGGCGGCATGCTGCGGCATGCCTATGAGCCTCTCGATAATGCCGTGTATGACACAGAACTCAAGGACGGCAGACTCGTGGTGATGCTCGAAAAGGCCCTGGCCAACGAATTCGCCGCCCATTTTAAATACAGGCTCATGGCCGAGGAGGCTTTTGCCAAATACGGCCCGGACAACCCTTCCCTTGCCAAGCTGTTC
>SPDA01000243.1 GCA_004525155.1 Spirochaetales bacterium | reverse complement strand
CGTTCGATAAAGTTTTTCAATTCTCTTACGTTACCCGGCCAGGCATACTGGTGCAGGTAATCCAGGGCTTCTTTTGAAAAGGTTTTGGGATTTGGTTCCGAGGCTGGGTCAAGTTTTTTTTGAAAATAGAGAATAAGTTCAGCCAGATCTTCCTTCCTTTCCCTGAGCGGAGGCACCTGGATGGGAATGACATTCAGCCGGAAAAACAGGTCTTCCCTGAACCGCTTTTCCTGAATTTCCTTCTGCAGATCCTTGTTTGTCGCAGCTATCACCCGGACATCCACGTGTATCGAATTCTCTCCGCCTATTCTTTCGAAGGTCAGTTCCTGAATGACACGGAGTACCTTGGCCTGGGTAAAAAGACTCATGTCCGCTATTTCATCAAGAAAAATTGTTCCCCTGTGAGCCATCTCGAACTTGCCTTTCCTGCGGGCAACGGCACCTGTAAAGGAGCCTTTTTCGTGGCCGAAGAGTTCGCTTTCAATAAGATTTTCCGGAATGGCGGCGCAGTTCACTTCAATAAAAGGTCCTCTCGCCCGAATGCTTTTTCGGTGAATTTCTCTGGCGATAAGTTCCTTGCCCGTTCCGTTTTCCCCGAGGATGAGGATACGCGCATCGCTGGGCGCGCTCTGTGCTATTATTTCCTTTATCTTGATCATGGCGGGGCTGACGGCAATCAAATCGTCCTCGATGAAAATTCGTTCCTTCAAGGCCCTGTTTTCCTTTTTGAGGTCTTCCATGGCCAGAGCGTTGCGCGTAATGGTGATTATTTTATCCAGGGAAAGCGGTTTTTCCAGAAAATCGAAGGCCCCGAGTTTTACCGCTTTGACGGCCAGATCTATGTTTCCGTGACCGGATATGATGATGACCTCGATTTCAGGAAAATTCCGTTTCACTTCTTTCAGGACATCGATGCCCCCCATGTTGGGCAGCCAGACATCGAGAAAGATGAGATGAATTGTTTCCTCTTTACAGATGTTCAAACCCTCGAGACCATCCGCGGCTGTTGCAATGCTGTGCTTTTCATCTTTCAGAATGTCCGAAAGAGTCTCGCGAATTCTAGGTTCGTCGTCAATAATCAGAATTTTAGCCATAGTTTTCTTCTTTCGGCAGGTCGATAAAAAATACCGTACCGGCGCCTTTTACCGACTCAAACCAGATTTGACCGTTATGGTCAAAAAGGATTCTTTCCACAATTGCCAAACCCAGACCGGTACCCTTGGTTTTCGTGGTAAAATAGGGATTGAATATTTTTTCCTGGTCTCCCGGGCTTATACCTGCCCCGGTATCTTTTATCTGAATTCTACAGTACTTCACCTTGCCTTTTGTGACAATATCGGTCCGAACAATTATTGCACCGGCGCCCTCTATCGCTTCGAGTGAATTCTGAAACATGTTGGTAAATACCTGCTTGATCAGGTTCCTGTCCAGGGAAAGGGAAATGTCTCCGTCCACATCGTCCAGCTGAATCCTGACCTGGGGATAGGACGCCGCATAGAGGGAAGCCGCCGCCTCCATAATCGGTTTCAGCAGGACCTGTTCCCGGTTCGGGACCGGCATGCGCGCGAAATTCCTGAACTCCTGCAGCAGTGTGTTGATATTGTCAACCTCCTCGATTATGGAATTAAGGGAAGGGGCGAGTATCTCATGCACGCTTGCGGGCTCTTCGTTGAACCTGTGCAGGATACGCTGCGCGGACAGCTTAATGGGCGTCAGGGGATTTTTAATTTCGTGCGCGAGCCTCTGGGCAATTTCCTGCCAGGCGGTGACTTTTTCGGTCTGCGCTATTTTTTTCCGGGAGCGGTCCAGTTCCGAAACCATTTTGTTGAAGGAGCTTATCAGGATCGACATTTCGTCCCGGGAACGCGAAAATATGCGGATTGAAAAATCTCCCTCCGCGATGCGTTTGGTTGCCTCTTCAAGATGAACAATGGGCCGGATAATTTCCTCGCTTAAAAGAAAACTGATGAGCAGCGAAAGGAATATGATGGGCAGTGAAAAAAACGAGTAAAAAAGAATGAGTATGCCGCGGAACAGGCTTCGGAATCTTTCCAGCTGTTTGAACAGTTCGATGGCGGTTGTCAGTTCCTGCGCTCCCTTGTCGAATCCGGCCTGGAGCACGGTCCCGGCGATTATGGTGTAGCTCCCGGTTCCCGAAAGATGGGAGAATATCGTCCGGAGCACGGTAACCTCTTTTTTCGATTCTTTCGGCATCATGCCGGGCTGTATTTCCGCAACCTTGCCCTCGGAGAGGTAGGTTTCAGGCAGTGTGTCCAGACGGCCCAGGCTGTCCCCTGCGAAGTACAGGGTATTTCCATCTTCCGAGAATATTTGACAGAATTTAATCGAGGGATTGATTGTACGGATGTTCTCCCAGAACCGTTCCGGTTTTCCCGGAATGTCCCTGGCCAGTATATCCATAACCGGACTTTCCGTTATGGTCATGAGATTGTCCAAACGGTCATTATAGTAGGACAGGGCTATGGAAAGACCCACTTCCAGGGCCGAGCCGAAACGGGAACTGAACCAGGATTTCATCGTATTGTCGATAAAGTTGATGGACAGGATGCCCTGAGGAATGGAGGACAGCAGCGTTATGAACGCGAAGAACATGAGAAGCCGAATTTTTATTCTGGCGCCCGGATTCTGCGCCCGTCTCTGCTTGAGGAGTTTTATCAGGTTGATGATTATCGACACGAGCAGAAACAGGGGCAAAACGATTGCAATGGGTATTATGTAAAAATGTGTAAATGGGCCGCCGAAAGCCACATCCGTTAAAATCTGGTTGGAAAAGACCAGGATGAGAACTATAAGCAGAATATAGAGCAGGACAATGCTGATGAGTCCCGCTGTGGAAGACGACGCAAGTCTGAAGAGTTTCACGGCTGCAGATCCTTTCCGGACAGGATTTCTGCGCAGGTGACGCGCACCCAGGAGGAGGTGATGCGGTTGTAGGGAAGGACCGGGATCAGCATGGTAAGCGGGGGATGAAGCTTGATGTAGTCGAACTGTACCCTGAAAAGAATATAGATATCATCCGTGCACTCTCCCCTGTCAATAACGCTGCGTATATCGCAAGAAAAAAAGGAATCGAGGAAACGGCTGAAATCCCTGAAAGTGCGCCGTTCCGAATTCCCGTAATCTATAAAATAGCTTTTTGAAAAAGGGTCCCAGCTGCCGGAAAACGAAAGGTTTTTTTCCATGATGAGCGATTTGCCTAACAACCTGGAGTTTTTGTTCTTTTCCGAAAAGACCTTGACCGTGTATTGTACACCGGTAGTGAATCCTTCATTTAAGCTGCCCATAAGCTTTTCCCTTTCGATGGCGCCGGAATGAAAGGTGATTGTCAGGCTTTCCGTTTCAAAAGAAACTAATGGCCCGTTGTCCCGGGCCTGCAGGACGCATACGGGACCAAGAGCCGCAAGTAACAGAAACAACAGGCGCGTGTTATTCCTCCTCAAACCGGTTTTCAAAAAGTTTCGCTATCGTATTAACCGCCTCTTCTTCATCCGTCCCTTCTGCGATTACCTTCAATTTCGTATTGTAGCCCGCGCCCAGTGTTATTATACCCATGATGGATTTTCCGTTTATTCTCTCGCTGTCCTTTTCAAAATATATCTGGGAATTGAATTTATTCGCGATCTGCACAATGAGCGCCGCGGGCCGGGCATGGATACCTGCTCTGTTTTTGATGGTAAGTTCCTTTTCAATCATGATTATCCTGTTTAGAAAACTATATTTTTCCTGAAATATGCATTCCTTGCATTTTCGCTTTCGAGCCACTTCAGTATGTTCTGATTGAATTCCTTGGCGGAATAATAACCCATTTTTTTTAACCGCTCGTTCATTGCCGCGGTTTCTATAATTATGGGAATATTCCTGCCCGGCTTGACCGGTATCTTCAGGAAAGGGATATGCACATCGAGAATTTCGATAGTGCTGTCCTGGACTCCAAGCCTGTCGTACTCTTTTGTCGAGTCCCAGTCCTCCAGTTGTACAACCAGCTGAATGCGTTTTGTGTCCCTGATGGCTCCTACACCGAAGAGATGGGTTATGTTGATAATGCCGAGCCCGCGGATTTCCATATGGTGCCCGATTGCCTTGTTGGAGCCGGTTCCCATGAGAATGTTTCCGCTGATACATTTAATCTCCACGGCGTCATCCGCTATGAGCCTGTGGCCACGTTCTATCAGCTCCAGGGCCGCTTCGCTCTTCCCCACGCCGCTGTCTCCCAGCAGGAGGACGCCGATACCGAAAACTTCCACAAAAACGCCGTGTATCGTTTTCTGGGGAGCGAAAATATTGCTTAAGGCCCAGATGACCCGGACCGTGAAGTTGGCCGAGCTGATGCTGCTCTGCAGAATCGGGCACCCGGCATCTTCCGCCAGCTGGAGAAAGTCGACAGGGGGCGTAAGGCTGTGCGTAAACACACAGCACGGCATCTGGTAGGTGAACATCTGCGCCAGCATGTCCGATTTGTTCTCCTCTTCCAGTTTTTTAAGATAGGCGGTTTCGCCCCTGCCGAAAAGCTGGATCCGCTGAAAGGCGAAATTATCGAAAAATCCGTTCAATGCCAGGCCGGGCCTGTTCAAATCGGGAACGGTAATTTCACGTATAAGACCTTTGCGTCCGCCTATGCACCGGACATGCAGAGCGTTATGATCTTCCAGATCCAAATCGATGAGATCCAGAACGGTAAATTTCTTCATGGTATGATCCTATTGATGAGATTTT
>SPDA01000169.1 GCA_004525155.1 Spirochaetales bacterium | reverse complement strand
TCCACGAGGGCGTTTCGGTCTTTTCGGAAGGGCTTATTTCAGGTTTCCGGCGGGCGCTGAGGACCATACGCGTGCTTGCTTACCCGGGCCTGCCGCCGGAACGGATGACCTCCGCAATCCGGGAGCGTTTTGATCATGATAACTGACAGATACACATCTCCCGCATGCCCGCCCTGGCTCATGCGGTTTCTCAAGCAGACAGGGCTCGGCATAAATAAATTCGGCATGATAAAGAACGGAGACAGTGTGCTTCTCGGCATTTCAGGGGGAAAGGACTCCCTGTCCCTGGCCCTTGCGCTTTCCCTGCGCCGCAAATGGCTGCCCATTTCCTATACGCTCCGGGCGGCGATTGTAGAGTGGAAACAGTTCCCGATAAAACCGGCGGATAAAAACGCCATTTCCTGCTTTCTTGCGGAACTCGACATTGATCACGACTTCCTTGTCCGGGACATGTTTCCCGCATCCTTCAGGGGTAAATTCAACTGTTACCTCTGTTCGAGGAATAGAAAGAGGATTCTTTTCGAGGAAGCGGACAGGCTGGACATAAAAAAAATCGCCCTCGGACACCACCTGGACGATATTGCCGAAACCACCTTAATCAATCTCTGCCTGCGCGGAAACTTTTCCACCATGATGCCGGTACAGTCCTTTTTCAAAGGAAAAGTTTTCATTGTACGTCCTCTTTGCATGGTCCGGGAGAGCACCGTCAGCCTTGTCGCCTCCAGGTTGTCCCTTCCCTGCTATGCTCTTGCCTGCCCCCATCATGAAACTAATCTGAGATTACGCATAAAACCTTACATAAAGGAGCTTTCGCGTATCGATCCGAGGGTCCGGGAGCATATTTTTGCAGCCCACTGGAACATAAACGGGGAATACAGCGACTATGCAAACATTGCACACGAAATACTTGAATGATTCGCGTTTCTACTTTACACTTTGCTTCCATATGAAATTTTCCAGAATAATGAAAGAGCGGATAAAAAGGGTAAAAATACTGTTTAAGGAACTGGGATACCGGGTTTATGACGGCGATCAATCCGAAGACACCTATTCCGCGGGCATAGATGACAAGCAGGGGTTCCAGAGCGGTTTTTTTATCGACAACGACAGCCGATTTCTCGAACTCGCGTTCACCTTTTCTTTTTCCATAAAACTCGGGGCGTTCATCCAGCAAAAACTTGAAGATCTGCTGAAAATCTGTTATGAATACGGTTGTTATCTGAACATCTTCAAGAACCGCGATGAAATCGCCGTATCCGTTTTTTCGAAACTCTACTTTGCCGGTCTCAATTATTACGCACTGCGCAACACCCTGGAAGATTTCCGTTTATGCATAGAGGCGCTGAAGGAACTTTTCGATATCAAATCCACGTAACGAAAGACAGGCGGCGGGACAATGAATGTGCATAACATCATGGAAGACATAGTCGCGGATGCAGTCGGCGATGTCTTCGATGAAGAGGAACAAAACAGAAAACAGGGAATCTGCACCTGTGACCAGTGCAGAATCGATGTTACCTGTTACGTCCTTAACCGTACGAAGCCCCAATATATATTTTCCGGCAGGGGACTGGCTCATCTTAAAACAGACTATCAGAACAATCTGCAGAAAATGGCCGACCTGCTGGGGCTGGTCAATACGGCAATAAAAAAAGTGAATGCCGCCAAAAGACCTCGATTCGCACACAAGGGAGATCATGAATCATTCCGGCCCGGGGGCCCCCTGTTCAATTTCCCCACGATCATGGGTAAAATATTCAGCGGTACGAATTTCGAGCCTCTCAAGGATGTTTCAGTGTTCCTCATGCACCAGGGAAGCCCGATAACAATGATTAATCCCAACTGGCAGAATCCTTACCCCGTATCGGAGAAAACCGCGGGAACTTTTTTATTCTGGCCCTATCCGTCATCTGCGGAACGCGAGGCGGAAACAAAAATTTTCGAATTCGAGGTAACCACCGAACGCGGCAAGTTCGAGGAACTGCACTATTATTTCAACCTGGAGCTTACCGCGCAGGCTGTCTTCAACGACTCCATCCACCTGCAGCAGACATTCGAGCTTGAACCGCTTTACCTTTTTCCCCGCTGAAACAGGTCAGGGGCGTCTTTTAAAATTGTTCGGAATAAATCTGCACGTCCTGAATCCGGAGGTGAAATTCGTTTTCCACGAAGAGCAGTACCTTATTGAGCACCGATTCTCCGAAAATTTTAGAATTGGATACGATCGCAGCACCTATCTGCGTAAACGACAGTGAGTCCAGCAGGTCCACTTCAGCCGCGGATACCCGGAACTTGTGTTCCAGTCTCTTTTTCAGTGACACCACGTACTTCCGTTTTTCCTTGATCGATGATATATCCGGCAGTTCAAGGATAATCTGAATCATGGAGACGATCATCCTCAGGTATTCTCTTCAAAAATATCCTTGAAATCGTCGATTTTAAGCTCCACTAAAGGAGCCGATTTAGATTCCGCCGTCTGGGAACGATCCTTCAGGGGCAGAAACACCTCGTTAAATCTGCCCGCAAGGAGGAAAATATCATCCTTCCTGTAGGCTTCCGGAATTTTCACTTCCAGATTGTACGCCGGGTCTTCCATACCCTTTTTCATGATGAGGATGGGGTCCGTGACGGTTATGGCAAAGTGGGGGCTGTAATACACGAGAAAAACGATGACCAGAATGATGATGACTAAAAAATAAATGATATTGTCCTTGGACAGGTGCCTCTGGATGCTGCGGCTGTCCAGGAAAAACCCGTAATCGTCCTTTTCCACATACCGGTAATCGGATGCGCTGAAATACCGGCTGTATTCATCGTTCGAGAGTGCGGAGTAGACGGTTTTACCGCTCTGTTTTATCAAAAGTATGTCCGTCTCCATTTTCGCAATTTCAACGCTTGTTTCCGGATCGCCCTGCCTGAAGTTTGTCACTATCATCTCGATAAGCGCGTCGGATTTTTTTGAAAGGTCCTGTTCAATCGAGGGAAGCCGCAGGAGATTGGAAAAAACTGAAAAGAAAAATATAACGAAAACAAAGGAGGTTATGCAGACTGTGGTGATTTTTGCCACATGCCTCTGGGCCATTTCGGAATCGGCGTGTTTAATCTGCTTGAATATTTTCAGTACCCTCAGCAGACGCAGGATCCTGGCTATGCGGATGGCTTTAACCACTTTTAATATGTTCAGGATGCCTCCCATGCTGAGTACGGAAGAACCGGCCAGAACAATGGACAGAAATGTCGGCCCGGAATTTAATATGAGCAGGGGAAAGGATGAGAGGAAATCCACCCAGCCCCTTCTGTACAGTATATAATCCTTCAGCTGCCGCCGGACAATGGCTATGTAAAACCTGACAAGAAATTCGACTACAAAAATAAAATCGAAAACAAAACCGAAAATCAGAAGAATTCTGCGCGCGTTCCACGGCCACAGGGAGATGATGGAAAAATCTTCAAGGAACGTTTCAACAAGCACCAGTACAATCGCCGCTATGATGAAGGTCTCGAGGAACCCCGAAAATTTTGATTTTTCCTGCATATCCGCCCCTACCAGCTGTTCTCAGCTGCTATCTTAAAGAATTCGTCCAGCATCTTGACATCGTAGCCGTAGAATTTGAAATTCCGGCGCGCAATGTTGAACCAGCTTTTGTCCGGCGTATCCGCGCCCCTGTCTACCTTTGCCTGGGGCGCATAGGTCTTGCACCTGTTGGCAAAAAGCGCGGCTATCCTCGATGTGGCCTCGAGAAACCTGTTTTCGGTGAAGGACACATTACTGTTAACAGCGCTTTTTATCACTTCCTCCGGAAGGTAGGAAAGCTGCGCCTTGGCGGCCTGAAAAATCTTTTCTGCGAACTGGCTCTGCACGGTGCCGGAGGTCGAGTCCGATGGAGTTGTCCCGCCCGTCGGGGTGAGACTGTATATGGCCGGCTTCAGCAGCATGGAAACATTGATCATGTCTTTAAGTTCTTCCTTGCCCATCCGCAGCCTCTGAACCTTGACAAGCTCGAAATGCGCATACTCCTTCCGTGTCACCAGCTGGGCTATGTATTTCTCGGAAAAATTGAAGGCGAGGGCTGTATAGGAGCCTGCAAACCCCTTTCGCGCTTCCGGTTTCTGAAGCAGCTGAGCAAGAAACTCGTACATTTGCTCCTTTATCTTCTGGTAAGGAATGTTCTGCTGGCGGAGAAAAGGGATGAATGAAAGATCCGTCTTTTCGTTGATTATCGTCTGAAGGTTCGGAAGCAGTGTTTTGTTGATTTCCTCAACCAGGGCTGCACACAGCAGGTTCAGAATCTGCTCCCAGGTATGCTGGGGAAAAAAGTTTGCAGATGACAGGGTCGGATACAGCTGTTGTGAATTCTGCAGAAGAAACTGGAAAATCTGTTCCTCTTTCTGAAGTGGAATGAGTCCCTGCATTGCCGGATTGGAAAGCAGCCGATTGATAAAGGCCGAAGCTTTTTGTTGTTCTCCGTTCATCGTTAGCAATGAGCATAACGCTAATTTCATGTAAAATCAATCATTAATGCCGCATGGCAAGACAAAAAGAGTCTGCGGCTGTATACTTTTTCCCGTGAAGTACTGCCTGTGCGTTATATTTCTACTGCTTTCGCTGCAAAATCAGGTGCTGACCCAGGAACTCTCCCCTCTGGAGAAGGAAGCTCCCCCCACCCTTTTCGAAACCCGTATCGGAGATGCAGATGTCGAACTGTATTCAATGGGATCCTGGACCATGGGACTTGCCGGGGGTACGGGTTTTTCCTTTGCGCAGAATACCGGCGCCCTGTCTCAGGATACTTTTCCCGGTTTCATCTCCCGGCAGCCTTTCTACATAGAACCGGATATAACCCTGTCCCTCTGGCTCAAGAAGCGCTTTTTTTTCGAAACCACCATTCTCAAGGATTTTGAATTCAATTCAATACTCTTCGGATACAAAGGAGGGCCGACGGATTTCCTTAAATCCGTGCTTATCGGCAACAACGGCATAACCATGAACCCCTACGCCCTGGTGGAGGTGCCGGATATGCCGAAACAGTCCCTTGGGGTTTCCGCGATCTTCGAATCCGGTACCTCCCGGCACGAAATTATGGCGAGACTGGAGCCGTCAGGCATGTCTGCAAAGATTTTCATCGGCAATAACGAATCCATCGTGGAAAATCTTGAACTCTATCAGTATATTCCCGGCAGGCTCTTCGTTTTTCCGGACAGGGACCTCGACGGTGCTGAAATTCTCGTAGAAACTGCCGGCTCTTCAGCCGCCGGCTCTTCAGCCGCCGGCACCTTCGCCGGCACTGACGGCAGGTATTACCGGCTCATGGATCCGGGAGAAGGCGTGATAAATTTTAATGAAGGCTGGCTCCTGCTCGAAAACCAGCCGCCGGGAAGACTTCTCCTGTATTATACTGCGCAGGGCCGGCCCCTGGGGGATCCGGAACTTGGGAAAGGCAGTCTCTGCGGGATATCGGGCACGGAACTGGACCCGGAACTCGAGGCGCTGGATTTTTCCTGGAATGCCGGTGACTACCTGGGAGAACCATGGTCCTCAAAAAAGGTCGGCGCGGAAGGAAAAGATTATCTCCTGCTCTACGCTCCCGGGTTTTTTAATCCCTTCGAAAGCTGCAATCTCTATGCC
>SPDA01000526.1 GCA_004525155.1 Spirochaetales bacterium | reverse complement strand
CGTTTCCGCCCGTTTTTCCATACGGTCAAGGGCCCAGAACAGGTTCACCGCCGTGGGCCGGGAGGATGCGAGGTATGCCTTGATGCGCCGCAGTTCCCTTAAAAAGGGCTCTTTGCCTGCGGTACCTGCCGGCGCGTTTCGTACGCCGATATACAATCCGTATGCCGCCGCAATGCCGATGGCGGGCGCGCCCCGGACCTTGAGCTGCCGTATGGCCTCGAATACTTCTGCCGGGGTGCGCAGGGTAAGATAGGCCGTTCTGCCTGGAAGGGCAGACTGGTCCAGGATGATGAGCTCCCCGTATTTTTCATCGAAACGGATCGATTCAATCGCTATCATAATTGGGTATCCGAGGCAGAAATATACAGAAAAAAGCCGGAAATTTGAAGTGTCGGCATCAATATACACCGAAAAAAGACATGAACGAAAAGTGCCGGCTCAAGGGGAAGTAAGGGCCGGGTCAGTACCGGGTTTTGATCCGGCCGGCTTCGCTGCCAACCTCATTACACTGTACGAAATTTTGTAACGCCGCCGGACGCCCGGGTCGTATCGGTCAAGGTCATTCCCCGGCGCGAACGTCGAAAACCCGTTTTGCCTTGCCCTCGTAAACCGGCAGGACTCCCGGTTCGTGAAGTTCCACGGCCGGGGATATGGATATGGAAGCCTTCAGATTGTCCTTGATGCGTTCCCTCAGGTGGTTCATGTCCCTGGCGTCGTCGCTGAAGATGGCCGGCCCGACCTCGGTCTTGACTGTAATGCGATCCAGGGCGCCCGCCTTCTCCACAAGAATCTGGTAATTGTTCCCGATTTCCGGCATTTTCATGATGACTTCCTCTATCTGGGAGGGGAACACATTCACGCCATTAATGATGAGCATGTCGTCCGTTCTTCCCTTTATGCGTTCGATGCGGCGGTGGGTCCTGCCGCAGGAGCAGGGGCCGGGGTATATCCGGGAAAGGTCCCTGGTCCTGTAGCGGAGCAGGGGCGTCGCTTTCCGCCTGAGAGTCGTAAACACCAGTTCGCCCTCCTCCCCATCCGGCACGGCCTTGAGGGTATCGGGATCGATTACCTCAAGAAGAAAAGCGTCTTCCCATACGTGCATGCCGTCCTTGCATTCGCATTCAAAGGCCACTCCGGGACCGTTCATCTCGCTCAAGCCGTAGGAATTGTAGACATCTACTCGCAAGAGGTTCTCGATTTTTTTGCGGATATTTTCCGAATGGGGTTCCGCCCCCACGAAGGCTTTCTTAAGGGAGAGGTCTTCAATCCGCACCCCCTCCTCGTTCATCTTTGAGTGAAGGTGAAGGAGATAGCTGGGCGTGGCGTGGACCATCGTTGTCCTGAAATCCTTCATCAGCTTGAACTGGCGCTTGGTATTGCCGGAACCCGCCGGGATGACCAGGCATCCTAAGCGTTCGGCGCCGTAGTGGAGGCCCAGGCCCCCGGTGAAGAGACCGTAGGTCATCATGTTCTGAAACACGTCTTTTTTTGCGGCGCCTGTGGCTGCAATGGACCTGGCGGCAAGATCGGGCCAGACGCCTATGTCTTCCGCGCTCTGGTAGATGACGGTGGGCGTGCCGGTGGTGCCGCTCGAGGCATGAAGCCGCACGACTTCCTCCAGGGGGACGGCCAGCATGCCGTAGGGATAGGCATCCCGGAGGTCATCCTTGGAGGTGAAGGGAATATCCTGGACACTTGTAAGGCTGCCTACATCTGCCCCTGAGGTAATACCCGCCTTGCGCAGCCTTTCTCTGTAGAACGGAGTTTTAAGCGCCTGATCAACTGCCGCCTGAAATCCGGCCAGCTGCCTCCTTTTAAGCTCCTCCTCCGGTATTGTCTCTGCCGATTTGTCCCAGTACGTGTACATGGGTCACTCCGCTTCCCTGCCGGCGTAAACCTCCCGGCCCGCCTCCGACCCGCTGGCGAAGGCTGCCTTGTTGAGGGCGACCATGCTGTCCCCCTTGGCTGCGAACATTTCCTCGATGGACGCGATTAGCATATCTGCGGAAAAAGGGAGATCCGCGGAAGCTGCACCTATCATGACCATGTTGGAGGAACGGACCGAACCTGCCTTCCTTGCAAGATCCGCGGCCGGTACCAGGAGGTGCCTGGGAATCCTGCGGACCGCGGAAAGTACGTCGTCCAGGGGCGGATAATTGGTAATGTTGTTAAAGGGTTCAGCCGCCGTTACAAGCATTCCTCCCTCCTTGAGCCAGGAAACGTAGCGAAGGCTCTCGAGGGGTTCCATGGAAAGCACCATGGAGGCGGTACCGATTGGGATAAGGTCAGAAAAGATATCCGAATCCGACAGCCGCAGATGGGCCACGACCGCGCCTCCGCGCTGAGACATGCCGTGAACCTCGGACTGACGGACCTTATAGCCCTGCCTGACCGCAGCGGAGGCGATTATGGCTGCGAGTGAAAGGACGCCCTGGCCCCCGACGCCGCAGAGGATAATATCGTATTTCATTCCGAGCCTCCCTTGCCAGCCGCAGCCGTTTTGCTGCGCTTCTTAATCTGTTCAATGCATTCCCTGGAGGAAATGATGACGGAGACGCCCCTGTGCTCGAGCTCTTCGCGGATGACGCGCGCGTTTTCCTCCTGTTCCTTCGGCAGCGGATCGATGATGCGGATATGCTCCCTCGGGACGCCGATGCCCGCCACGATTTCAGGAATCCTCGT
>SPDA01000324.1 GCA_004525155.1 Spirochaetales bacterium | reverse complement strand
GACCTGTCCGGCGTCAAGGCGATAGCCGTGTACGCGAACGGCGGCTTTCTGCTTTTGACACAGACCCGGCTCCTGAAGTTCAGGAGGAACGGAACCCCGGAATGGAAACTGGAGAATGTGCAGAGTCCCTACGGGGAAACCTCCCTGACCATGGTGATGGGGATGGGTGTCGATTCCTCCACCGGGCTCATATATCTTACAGATTATACGGGACGGAAAGTCGTCAAGCTTCTCGATATCGCCTACGCTGAAAAAAATAAAATCGAAATATCCGCGGAAAAACAACTCATGGCCATTAACGACAAGCTCTTTCAGGACCCCTATGACACCGGTTCACTTAAGGAAAAGGCGGTCATGTACGAAAAGAACGGGGCCTTCGAAGCAGCGTACGGCGCCTGGGAACTGGTTATGGAGGAGGACCCCTTCGACAGTTCCGCGGAGGATCACCTGGATGCAATCGAACTTGCCTCGCTCAAGGCCGGGGCTCAGGATCTCCGCCTGAGAACGCTGGACCTGCTCGATACCTTGGGGCCGGAATCAGCCCGCTCATTGTACAGCCGGACGGTACAGGTGTACGAAAAAATAACGAGCATGGCCCCGGGAGATGCCGAAGCCGCCCAGGATCTGAAAAAGCTGAAAGACGCCTTCGCTTTTAAGGAGGGCAGCGGCGGGCGGAAGCAGACGCCTCTTATTATTTCCGAAGTGGTGTTAAACGATCTCTTCCCTTCCCTCCTGCAGACCTACAGGGACAAGCCGGCGGGCAGTGTTACCATAAAAAATCCCCTCGCCGAGCCGGCAAAAAACCTTCGGCTGGAGGTTTTCATAAAAAACTATATGGACTTCCCTTTTCAGTCCAGAGCGATTCCGCAGCTGGCAGCATCGGATTCAGTTTCCATAGATATCAGTATCCCCCTCAACCAGTCCGTACTATCTTTGGATGAGGACCTTCCCGTACAGGCAGAGATAAGCCTTTTATATGATGCAGGCGGCGAGGAACAGAAGGTTGCGACGTATAAAACCCTCACCCTTTACCGGAAAAGCGCCATGTCCTGGGACAAATCGGGAAAGCTTGCCTCGTTTATTACGCCGAATGAGGGAATAATCTCGGCCTTCGCCCACCGTGTTTCAAATATCGACGCGCCGGGTCCTGCAATGCGGATTACGGAACCGTTCTTACGGGCCATGAAAATCTGCGATGCCTTGGGTACTTACGGCATCAATTACGTGGAAGATCCGCAGTCGCCCTTCGCCGGCGCGGAGAGCAACCGGGTTGCGGTCGACACGGTCCGTTTTGCGCGTACAACACTCTACTACCGGTCCGGAGACTGCGACGATTCCACAGCCCTTCTCGGATCGCTCCTGGAATCCGCCGGCATACCCACGGCGATTATGACCTCCCCGGGTCATGTTTTCCTCGCCTTCAATACCGGGGAACCGGAAGGAAGCAGGTGGATGTACCAGGGGGAAGGCCTGGAATCGATCGTCTACGGCGGAACAATCTGGATACCCCTGGAAACGACGAATATCAGGGACGGGTTTTTCGCCGCGTGGCGCAAGGCTTCCGAACTTGTCCGGGTACACGGACCGGCCAAAGAAACCGAGTTTCTGCCGGTACAGGAACAATGGAGGGACTATCCCCCCATGCCGCTGCCGGAAAGCGGAATAACCATAATCGAACCCCTGCCGGAACTCATTTCCCGCCTTCTGGGAACCTCGGCCGGGGGCCTGCGGCTTTCCCTGTATGATAAACCCGCTTCCGATCTTCAGTCCGAACTGAAAACCGCCGCGGCCTCGTCGAGACACAAAATATTGAACCGCCTCGGAATTCTCCATGCCCGGTTCGGCCAGGACAAACTGGCAGAAGATGTATTCGCCCTCGCCATGAAGGAAAAACCGGACTCGATCGCCGGCTACATCAATTACGCCAACCTGATGCTGCTGCAGAACCGGCCCGCGGATGCGTCTTCCGTTCTCGAACAGGGAAGGGCGCGCATGCCGGATTCGCCAATCGTCAACCTTCTGCTCGCGAAAGTAAAATATCAGGAGGGAAACGGCGCTGAGGCGAAAAAATACCTGGCCGTCGCGGAGCAAAAGGCTCCGGACCTGGCGGAAAAATTCGCCTATATTAAAAGCGACGGCACGGGAAGAGCCGCGAACATCGGCGGCTCTGCAGACTCTTTATGGGATTCGGGGGAGTAGAAACAGGCCTCAGCCGCAGCAGGAACTTTTCTTTTTAGCCCGACCGCCTGAATCTTCCGGCTTGTCCCCGCAGCCGCAGCCGGTATTGACGGCACCTGCAGCGACGCCTTCTTCCGTGCAGCCTTCCTCCTCTCCGCAGCCGCAGGAAATATCCTCCCTGCCCGCGAGACGGGAAGCGATAACGGCAGCTGCGCATCCTACGCCCTTCTTCACGGTTATGGCGCCTGTGGGACAGTTCATCATACAGGCGCCGCACTCCATGCAGCGATCCTTGTAGACAATTTCCACGATGCGGCGCTTCGAGACGGCGACAGTTTCCAGGACTGCCGTATTTGCGCTGCTGCGTCCGTTTCCGCCGGAGCAGCCGGCACCCTCACATCCGCAGTCCTTTTCCACTGCGGCCTCATCCTTCCGCCGGAATTCGAACACGGCATGGGGGCAGACCTTAAGGCACATGCCGCAGCCTGTACACAAATCGGGATCGAAGGAAAGACTGGCAGCGTTTTTTATATATTCCAGATTGAGCATCATATTTTTCCTCCTAAAAGAACAGGAACAAGCCAGAGCAGCAGTCCCGCCCCGGCAGCGGCAATAAGCGCCGGAAGCGCGTAGCGCATCTCCTTAAGCACCCCGGACAGGGAGGTATAGGTGGAGGCGCCGGTCAAGTTGAGTGTCATATAACAAATTCCTGCTCCCAGCAGGAGGAGAAGTCCGGTGCCGGAGAGGGTAGGAGGCATCCCGCCTGTCAGCGATCCGACGGCGATGCTCACGGCGGCGAACAGGGCGGCGAGAACCGCGCCTTTTACGGAGAACGCGCGGCCCGGCAGCCAGGGCAGCAGGCCGAAAGCTCCGAAGGAACCGGTTATTACGGCTGCAGCAATCAGAATTGCAGGATTTATCAGCGAATGCAGGCCCCGGCCGGTGATAAGCAGAACGGCAGCGAGGACCGCGAACAGGATTGCCCCGTACTTGAGCACGCTTCCGGTCTCGACAAAGGCCTGGGTGAGCCTCTCGCCCAGGGGAAAATTCTTCCGCCTCATGTCCTCCGTTGCCTTCATGCCCGCCGCGAGGAAGGCCTTCAAATCCCTTGCCATGACCGGTCCGTAGACCGCCGTAAAACCCGTTCTCCTTTTTACTTCGTGCGCCGCGACACCCGGAGCGCCGAGCTGCGGGAGAATGATTTTCCCGTGGGAAACATATTCCGACAGACCCGCGGCTTCAATTCTCCTGACCAGCTCCTCCGTCCCGAAGGTGCCTTTCCCCGCCGCGCACCAGACATTGATGCCTTTTGTGTCCAGGACCAGCAGCCAGGCATCGAGCCCGCTTATTTCGCGGCGGAGGTGATCGACGCTCAGCTTGTAATTCGCCGTCACCAGCACCGGCGAATCCTCACCCGGCTCCCCGAACCGGTACAGCCCCGGTTCCACTTTGTAGCTCTGCCTGCCGATTCCCAGACGGATCCGCAGGGTACCCAGCACATCCCGCATTTCCATGCGGGCATCCATGGTTCCCGTTATCATATCAGTTGCCTCCTTCGGAACAGCAGCCCGCCGGAGCTTTTTCTGTCCGCCAGCGGGTCATCACCTCGGCGATAATACCGACGGCTTCACGAACTTTCACCGCCTCTTCGGCGCCCAAACCTTCGAACAGCTTGCGGTACTCATCGTTGCACAGCTTATGGATGGCATTCGTCTGTTCGATACCCTTACTGG
>SPDA01000458.1 GCA_004525155.1 Spirochaetales bacterium | reverse complement strand
TACCTATTGCATAAGCCTGAATGACAGGACAACGGACCTTTTTGAAGGCCTCTGGCCCATAAGCAAGGAAGGTGTCACCTACAATTCGTATATCATTAAGGATGAAAAAAAGGTCATTATAGATCTCGCCAAAGCCTTCAAGACTGACGCCCTGTTCGATCTGATAGGCAAGATTATCGACCCCCAGGACATTGATTATCTGGTGATAAATCACATGGAGCCCGACCATACAGGCGCCATAAAAACCCTGCTGCGTTTCAATAAAAAGCTGACGATTCTCTGCACACCGAAAGCGAAACCGCTGCTCAAGTCCTATTACGGCATAGAGGACCGCATCCGTGAAGCGGCTGACGGCGAAACTCTATCCATCGGCAAACACACCTTGAGCTTTCACCATATCCCCTTCGTTCACTGGCCTGAAACGATGGCCACGTACTGCGTTGGGGAAAAGATTCTCTTTTCCTGCGACGCTTTCGGCGGTTACGGTGCCCTGCCCGGTACGATATTCGACGACGAATGTCATGATATCGATTATTACAAGCGCGAGTCTCTGCGGTATTACGCGAACATAGTAGCCAAGTTCTCCAAACCCGTACTCAACGCCATCGAGAAATTGAAGGATTTACAGATACGCGTCATCGCGCCTTCTCACGGCCTGATATGGCGGAAAAACCCGGATGAAATAATCAGTCTGTATAAAAAATGGGCGGGGTACGCCGACGGCGGGACAGTGCCCGGCGTTACGCTTCTCTACGGAAGCATGTACGGGAATACGGAACGCATGATGAACGCCGTGGCGAAAGGTATAGCTTCCACCGGTATCACCGTGGAGGTGTTCGACGTGGCCCGGGTGCATCCTAGCTACATCCTGCCCTCCCTCTGGACGATGAAAGGCGTCGCCATCGGGGCCCCGACCTATGAAGGGAGTCTTTTTCCGGCCATGGCCCATATCCTGAGCGAGGCTGCCATAAAAAGAGTCTGCAACAAAAAAGCGGTGATGTTCGGCAGTTACGGCTGGAGCGGCGGGGCTTTAAAGGAAATTAAACGGATAATCGAACCCCTGAAATGGGAACTCAATGATTCCCTGGAATTTCTCGGTGCGCCCACGGATGAAACCATGGGAAAGGGAGAAGAATTCGGCAGGCTGTTCGCTGAATCGCTGAAATAAGCCGCTCAATAATAGGGTGTATAACTTACGGGATACGCCGTTACAACGGCAATTTTGTTTTCCACTTCCGTAACCCCGGGAATTTTCACACATTCGCTTGTGCACTGTTCAATTATTTCCCGGGCCGGCGAACTGCCCTCGAGTATAACATGCCCGGCGGAGACTTCCACGCTCAGGAAATTGACAGCCAGATGTTTCTCGAAAAGCAGGCTGGTGGATATTTTCTGCCCCAGGTACCGGTCCTTCAGACTGCTCAATGACTCTTCCCTGTTTTCACGGGAGTCCAGGTGACGGACCTCCTCCTCGATGATGCGCGCAGCCCGCTCCTCCGAAAAGGAACCCGTATTGATAAGGATATCGTAGAGCAGGGGCGAGTCCCAGGCACAGTCGAAGAAAAATTTATAGAACCCGGCGCGGTCGTGGTGATTGGTGCGGATAAGCTGTTCAGCCTGCTGGTCGTTTATGTTGTAGGCTTTCTTCACCTGCTCCCTGCACTTTTCCGGCGGGGCGATGATGCGCACATGCAGGCATCCCGACAGCCCCCGCAGAAGAATCGATGCGCCCCTGCCGAGAATGATTCCGCTGCCCTCCCTGGCAAATTCGAAGATTGCAAGTTTCATATAAGAAAGATATTTCTCCCTGTCAGAGGTGAAAATATCCCAGAATGGGGGCCGTTTCTCGTCATATTTATCGATTTTATTACGGGTAAACCCGTAATTTGTCAGGATTTCACCGAGACTGTCCTTATCCAGAAAAGAGTACCCCAAGTCATTGGACAATTTCCTGGCTATGTTCCCTCCGCCGCTTCCGAATTCCCTCGAAATAGTTATTATCGCCATATGCTCCTCCCCAAAAGGAAAATTGCCGAATTTTTCCATTCCTTATATTAATTGTACTGCCTGGACTTTAAAATAGCAAGGAATTTAATTATGATGACCTGCCATGGAAAAAGAAGCGTTACCCAGACTCGACACAGCTCCCGGAATCAGGGAAGCGCTGCTGCCCTGCTGCAGGCTTAAAAAGGGTGAAATCTGGGAAGACCCGGTAAAGGGCCACCGTGTCGGCGTACTGGATGCGGCGGTATTGACGGATGTGGAAAGAATAATGGGCGGCGAAAAAGCGGCCTGCATAATCAACGATCCGCCTTATAATCTTAAAGTAGGCGGAAAATCGAGCCGCCAGCTGTCCAGAAGGGCCCTCGATACCTATATGGATTTTTCCAGAGCCTGGGTTATAAACGCCGCCGCGGTACTGGCGGAAAACAGCCATCTGTATGTCTGGCTAGGCGCTGATCAGAACGACGGATTCCAGCCCCTCCCGGATTTCATGATCATGATGAGGGGTTTCCCCGATTTACAGGCCCGGAGTTTTATCACGGTACGCAACCAGAGGGGGTACGGAACCCAGAAAAACTGGATGGCCGTGAGGCAGGAACTGCTGTACTACGTAAAAGGTTCGCCGCCATTTACCGCGGTGTATACGGACATTCCGAAGGTGCTTAAAGGGTATTATAAATCGGTCGGCGGAGTACTGACTGAAAACATCGAACGAAGCAGGTCTCCCAATATCCGGCCGGGAAACGTCTGGCTCGACATTCAGCAGGTGTTCTACCGGATGGAGGAAAATGTGCCGGGCGCCTACGCGCAGAAGCCTTTAAAGGCCCTGGAGAGGATTCTCCTCGCCTCTTCCGCCCCCGCCGAACTGGTAGCGGATTTCTTTGCCCATGCCGGCACAACCCTCCTGGCCTGTGAAAAACTGGGCCGGCGCTGCGTCACCTTCGATCTGGACCCGCTCTACGCCGAGCTTTCGATCCGCAGGCTGGAACACTTTAG
>SPDA01000628.1 GCA_004525155.1 Spirochaetales bacterium | reverse complement strand
CCGCAATCCTTACACATCTTGCGCCTGAGGTTGATTTTTTCGAAACCTGGGGTATGGATTTTGCCGGCGGTGCCGTATTGAAAAACCACATGGGAGAGGGGAACCTGGCTCTGGCCCGGCCGGACATGCCGATACGTCTTACCCGCACATCTTTCAGCTTCGGCAATGTAGCCTATACGGTAGTGCCGGGTTTCACTATGAAACCGGGGGTGACAACCTTTGCCAATCTCTCGGTGGATTCCTCAGGCAGGTTCGGCGTGGTGGCCGCCGAAGGGCAGGTGCCCGATTTTAAGCCCATAAAGGGAATCGATACGCCTCATGGAAAATTCAAACCTGCCATGGATTTCAAGGCTTTTCTCCGGGCCTACGCCCAGGCGGGCGGGACCCATCACGGCGCCATGGTCTACGGCCGGCGGGCGGAACTTATCGAGAAATACTGCCGCATTTCCGGTATCGGGTACCAGCGGCTCTGCTGATTGGATCAGCCGCCACGGACAAGGCTGCCGTCAATCCAGCCGGAGCGGGTATGTTCCGTACTTGCGGTTCGCCTCTAACATAGCGAGGTAATTTTCCGGCTTAACTGAGGAGATTATGTCGCTGGAAGTGGAGAGGATATAGCCCCCGCCGTACGCGGCTGCCTTCAGACAGCGTTTTACTTCCTCTTCCACGTCCTCCCTGGCGCCCCGGCAGAGGACCGGTTCCGCGGGAAAGCCGCCTTTTATCGCCAGGCGGCTGCCGAAGTTCTGTTTTGTCTCCGCCAGGTCCATGCCTGCTCCAGTGTCTATGGGATCAATACAGGATATACCTGTATCTGCCATCTCCGGCAGTATGGAACGGATGTTGCCGTCGTTGTGTTTTATGAAATGGTACCCTTCTTTACGGATTGTCTGCACCAGGCGGCGTAAGCCGGGAAGGATAAATTCCCGCCATATTTCCGGTCCCATGGTGGGTCCCCGGTTGTCGCAGTAATCGTCGCTGGTCCAGAAGATGTCGGCCCCTAATTCCATGGCCCGGTAGGCTGTTTTTATATTAAAATCGATGGAAATGTCCGTAAGCTGCCGCACCAGGTCCGGGTTAAGGACGAAATCGATCATTAAATTCTGCATGCCCCGCAGGTTCCTGGGCAGCGAGAAAGCATCCCGCAGCCGGAATACTATCGCTTTCCGGCCTTTAAACCGCTTCACCGCCTCCCTGAGACTTTCGAAACGCCAGTCCGCCTGCGGGTCTGGAATAGTGAGGGATACCGCAATATCCTCCGCCTGTCCGTCAAAGGACTCCAGCGGGTGCCCCACGGCGGTGGGATAATCTTCCTCGGTCTCGGCATAGGTTATACCCCATTCGTCCCGGTACCCGTGGCTGCCGGTATTTTCCTTCTGCTGGTCCTCATAGACCACGACGCCGTCCAGCCCCGCTTTATCCGCAAAGCCGAAGGGACTGCTGCCAGGGAATAAGGTCTCCCGCACCCGGCCGTTAATGGACCACTCAAAGGTCGGAACCCTGTCCGGTTCTTCAAGAGACAGCGCCGCCAGGACACGTTCCAGACCGCTTAGTTCACTCACAATCCCGCCGTCTTCCTGTACCTTTCGATAAGCTCCGGTTCCATGTCGAGACTTCCGAGCTTTTCAACCGTCGGCTTGCCGTCCGCAGTCCAGCCGCGGATTCCGTAATATTCCAGCATGCAGGCCTTGAAGGCTTCCTCCGTCATGGGACGGTCCATCGGCGGACCCGCCTTGAGCAGTTCGGTGAACAGCCGCCTGGGCAGGGTGTCGCTGGCTGCGTCAAACCCGGCCATTATATTGTACACGCGCTGAAGGTTGAAAATCCGCTCTCCCGCCTGGTCCACTTTCTCCGCCGGCCAGTTCCCGCCGTAGGTGACTTCGAACATCCTGCCCAGGGTGCTGCTGCTGATGGGCCAGAAATCGCATACTCCCATGGAAAACTTTGCAAATTGAGCGTTCTGCATGTCCGCCACGAGCTGTGCCTTGCCTTCAAAGGTGAAGGGGTCCCTTTTTCCCCAGGCTTCTTCCGCGATAGGATAGGCGGTCATGTGACAGCCCCCCCTGGGAGCGCTGGCGTAGGCTATGCCCATGGCCCAGGAACCCCTGGGGTCGTAGCCGGGCAGTTCCAGGCCTTTTATGTGCATGGCGAAGTCTTTTCCGCCGTATTTTTCCGAAAGAACCTTGGTACCCAAAGCCGCTTCCGCGCCCGGGCCCTGTTTCAAGGCCATACTGCGGATTAAT
>SPDA01000403.1 GCA_004525155.1 Spirochaetales bacterium | reverse complement strand
GTCTGTAAGGAATACGGTTGCCTTGACGACATTCTCCATGCCGCTCCCCGCTTCCTTAAGCAGGGCCCCGATGTTCGCGAAAACCTGTTTTGCCTGTTCCGCGGCGCCGCCCTCCGCCAGTTTCCCGGTTTTCGGGTCAATACCAAGCTGCCCGGAAAGGAATATGAGCTGGTCCGTTTTTATCCCCTGTGAATAGGGGCCTACCGCCGCTGGGGCCCGGCCGGTCTGAATCTGCTGTTTTCTCATTATTTTCACCTCTCCTTAAATAATACCCATTTCCCTGCCGGTCTTTACGAATTTTGATACGGCAAAGTCGATGTTTTCTTTTTTGTGGGCCGCCGAGAGCTGGACCCGGATCCGCGCCCTGCCTTTCGGCACCACGGGATAGCAAAAACCGATGACATAGACACCTTCCTTCAACAGCCTGTCCGCCATGGCGACGGCCTTCGTTTCGTCGTAGAGCATGACGGGAACGATGGCAGTGTCCCCCGGCTTTATGTCGAAGCCGGCATCGGTCATCATTTTTCTGAAATATTTCGCGTTGTCCTTGACGCTTTGTATGAGGGTGCCGGAGGTTTTCAGCATGGCGAGGGCTTTGAACGTGGCACCCGCCACTGCCGGGGGCAGCGTGTTCGAGAAGAGGTAAGGCCTGGAACGCTGCCGCAGCATCTCGATTATTTCCTTCCTGCCGGCTGTAACGCCGCCGGAGGCTCCGCCTAAAGCCTTGCCGAAGGTAGTGGTGATGATGTCGATGCGGCCCGTCACGCCGTGATACTCCGGCGTACCCCTGCCCGTATTGCCGATGTACCCCGTAGCGTGGGAGTCGTCCACCATCACCAGGGCGTCGTATCTGGCCGCGAGGGTGGTAATATTCGAGAGCTTCGCGATGTCCCCGTCCATGGAAAATACGCCGTCCGTGGCGATAACCCGGTAGCGCGCGTCCGCGGATTCCTTGAGGCAACGCTCGAGGTCCGCCATGTCCGAATGGCTGTAACGGAAGCGTTTTGCCTTGCAGAGCCGCACACCGTCTATAATGGAGGCATGATTCAGTTCATCGGAGATTAGGGCGTCTGCCTCCCCGAGCAGGGGTTCGAAGAGGCCTGCGTTGGCGTCGAAGCAGGCGGCGTAGAGAATCGCGTCCTCTGTCCCTAGAAAAGCTGAAACTTCGGCCTCCAATTCCTTATGCAGGGCCTGGGTGCCGCAGATAAAGCGGACTGATGAAAGCCCGTAACCCCAGGCGTCCATGCTGTCCTGCGCCGCCTGGATAATATCCCGGCTGTTCGAGAGCCCCAGGTAATTATTGGCGCAGAAGTTGAGTACGGTTTCTCCCGCTTTGGTGGTTATCTCGGGACCCTGGGGAGAGGTGAGTATCCTTTCGGATTTGTAGAGACCCTGCTGCCGCAGCTCCCCGAAGGTTTTCGAAAAATCCGTCAGCATTTTTCTAGACATGGTTTCGGCCTCCCGCATTTGTCTCATCGGCGAACCGCAGGGTCAGTACTTCGAGCATGTCCCTGGTCATGGCATCGAGATCATACTCCGGTTCCCAGCCCCATTCAACCCTGGCGGCGTAATCCTCCATGTTGTTGGGCCAGGAGTTTGCAATGGCCTGGCGCAGCGGATCGATTTCATAATAAATTTCAAACTCCGGCAGGTACCTGCGGATATAACCGGCCTGCTCCTCCGGCGAGAAGCTCATGGCCGTCAGGTTGAAGGCGTTCCTGTGACGGAGCTTTTCCGGGTTTGCCTCCATTATTTCTATTGCCGCCTTTACCGCGTCGGGCATGTACATCATGTCCAGGTAGGTGTCCCCCTTGAGAAAGCAGGTATATTGTTTTTTCCGGACGGCGGCATAATAGATATCTACAGCGTAATCCGTGGTCCCGCCCCCGGGCGGCGTGACGTTGGAGATCAGGCCCGGGTACCGCACTCCCCTGGTGTCCACTCCGTATCGGTGGTTATAGTAGTCGCAGATGAGTTCGCCCGCGACCTTGGTAATGCCGTACATGGAAGTGGGCCGCTGAAGGGTGTCCTGGGGCGTCCAGTTCTTCATGGTGGTCGGTCCGAAGACACCGATGGAACTTGGGGTGAACACGGCGCAGGAGTATTCAAGGGCGATACCCAGAACGGTCAGGAGCCCTGCCGTATTGAGATCCCAGGCTGTCAGGGGATTGGCCTCCGCCGTCGCGGAGAGGAGGGCGGCCAGGTGGTAGATCGTATCTATCCTGTGGGAGCGCACGATTTCCGTCAATTTTTTCCCGTCCCTGCAGTCCGCGAGGTAAAAGGGCCCTGATTCGATGAGTTCTCTGCCTGTGTTGTCCCGGATGTCCGTAATGACTACATTGTCCGTGCCGTACCGCCTCCGCAAGGAAGTGGTAATTTCCGAACCGAGCTGACCGAGGGCGCCTGTAATAAGGATACGTTTCATCTGCGGCCTCCAACTTGACAGAATTGTCTTATCATGTTATACAATAAACGGAACTTTTGTTCAATATATTGTTCTATTGTGACCATGTCAAGGGAGGATTCCGCAGATGGAACCGATCAGCGAGCCCCTGGTGGGCAGGAACATTAAAATAATCCGCAAGCAGCAGAACCTGACTCTGGGAGTTCTGTCGGAAAAAAGCGGCGTGTCAAAGACCATGCTCTCTCAGATCGAGGCGGAAAAGGTTAACCCCACGGTGGCCATGATCTGGAAGATTGCCCAGGGCCTGGGGGTGGAGATAACAGAACTCCTCCAGGGGAGCGGTGAACCTCCCCGCAAGTTCAACGTAACCAGGAAGGATACTGTCACGGTGCTGAATGCGGCGGCCGATGCCGTTCAGCTCCACGTGCTCTCCCCCGTCTCTCTGGTGGAAGACCTGGAGATGTACCTTCTCACCTTCAAACCTCAGGGCTCTCTCACCTCGAAGCCCCACTTCCCGAGGACCGAGGAATTTATCACGGTGCTCAGGGGCGCTGTGGAAGTGACCGCCGGCAGTCACACCGCGTGTCTTGAAAAAGGTGATTTTATCAGTTATCACTGTGACGTGAACCACGAAATACGGAATGCCGGCGACGGGGATGCGGAAATTCACATGGTGGTGCGCTTCAACAAGAGGCAGCTGGATACCTGATGCATACCGTCTATATCGGCGCCGGCTCGAACCTGGGGGACAGGCTGGAGAACCTGCGCCGCGCCGCGAAGCTGCTCGGTGAATCGAAGGATACGGAATTAATAAAAGTGTCGAAAATCTACGAAACGGAACCCTGGGGCTACGCGGATCAGGGCAGGTTTTTAAACTGCGTTTTTGAAATGAG
>SPDA01000583.1 GCA_004525155.1 Spirochaetales bacterium | reverse complement strand
GAAGTTGCCCACGCGGACGCAACCGAAGAACGGATAATATCCCTGGCAACCGGAGTAACCAACTGCGAGGAAAAGGAGTCAACCCCATGAATTTTTTTGTCAGGCTGGTAAAACAGAGAGAATTTGTCATCTTTGTAATCGTGGCAGCCGTTTTTATATTTATGATTTTTGCTTCGCCCATCTTTCTTACCAGCGGCAACATGCTGGCGCTGCTCTTAAGCCTTTCCATAGAAGGTATAATAGCAGTGGGTATGGTTAACCTCATGGTCAGCGGCGGCTTCGACCTCTCTGTAGGTTCCATCCTGGGGTTCGCCGGCGTAATTGTTGCCATGGCTATGCGGGCAGGAATACCTGTTTTCCTGGCGCTGCTTATTACCCTGGCCGCCGGTATCGCCATCGGGTTATGGAACGGTATTATCGTTTCAAAGCTTAAAATTAATCCCTTTGTAACGACCCTGGCGTCTTTAAGCATTTTCCGCGGGCTTACTTTTATCATGACCAAGGGCAGAAATATCTCCGGTCTTCCCGCTACTTTCAAAACCATCGGCCAGGCAAGAGTGGGGGGTATACAGCTTCCCATCATCTATGCCGCCCTCATCATAATTTTTGGAGATATTCTGCTTAGAAACTCGAGGTTCCTACGGCAGAATTACTACATCGGAGGGAACGAAAAGGCGGCGAGACTTTCGGGCATCAACGTGGACCGGATGCTGATTGTTAATTACGTGATAACCGCCCTGCTCGCCACCTTCGCCGGAGTTGTGTTCACGTCGCGCATGGGTTCCTCCTCCTGCCAGGCCGGCACGGGCTGGGAACTGCGCGTTATTACCGCCGTTATCCTGGGCGGCGCGAGTCTCCGGGGCGGTGCGGGCACCGTGTTCGGTGCTTTCCTGGGAGTCTTCCTCATGGCTCTCATTTCCAATGCCTTGACCCTTCTGGGCGTGGACATCTACTGGCAGCAGTTTGTCGTGGGGGTCGTACTGATAACAGCAGTCATTGCCGATACCCTGGGGCGTTCGAGAACCATGCGGATGACAACAAAAAAAGAAGAACCCAGCTGAAAGAAGTTCTAATATATTTGCAGGCGGTTTTCGGCGAAATCGGGCAATATTATAATTTACCGGAATACATGCCGGAAACCGCAGAATAAAAAAGCAAAAATAGCGTATTTTTGCTTTTTATCAAAGGAGTACAGTCATGCAAAAATTCGAGTTCTACAATCCCGTCCGCATATTGTTCGGCCCCGGTGAATTTGCACGGCTCGGCGAACAGACCGCCAGGCACGGTAAACGGGTGCTGCTTGTAAAATCCGAAGGCCCCCTGGAGGACTTAGGTGTCTATAAAAAGGCGGAGGGTTTTCTGAAGGCAGCCGGCCTGTCCGTTTTCGAGCTTGCCGGTGTAAATGCGAACCCCCGGCTTAGTTCCGTGTATGAAGGAATAAAAATCTGCAGGGAAAAGGATATCGACATAGTCGTTGCGGTGGGCGGCGGCAGCGCCATAGACTGCGCCAAGGCGGTGGCCATGGGGGCAGCGAATGACGGCGATGTATGGGATTATTTTACCCACGCGAGAACAACGGACAAGTCCCTGCCAATCGGCGCGGTCTCTACCATCGCGGCGACCGGTTCCGAAATGAGCGTCCATTGCGTTATTACCAACGAAAAGAAGAAACAGAAATACGCCACTCACAACGAGTTTCATCTGCCGAAATTCGCCATTATAGACGCGGAACTTCACGCGACGGTTCCCAGGTATCTGACCGCCTGCGGCATGTGCGATACCATCGCACACACGGAGAACTACTTCGCCGGCGACCAGAACACAACCCTTACCAACCGGATCGCAGAAGGAGCCATTCTTACGGTGCTTCAGAATGAGGGCATACTCTCCGATCTTTCCAATCTTGATATGCGGAACAATCTGGCCTGGGCCGCAACTGTCGCCATCAATGGCCTGACCGACCTCGGCCGGGGCGCCTTTGAGTACGGAGGTCATGTCATAGAGCACGCTATAAGCGGTTTCTTCAATGTTATCCACGGCGCCGGCCTCGCGGCCGTGCTGCCCGCCTGGATGTACTACCGCTGTGAAAGAAACCCGGAACGCTTTATCGTTTTCGCGGAACGCATTTTCGGTATAAAGAAAAACGGAAAGAGCGATTATGATACCGGAAAGGCCGCAATAGACATGCTCAAGGCCAAATTCGTTTCCTGGGGACTGCCTGTTTCGCTTAAGGAACTGAACGTGCCGGAAAGCTCCTTCGGCGATATAGCGGATGTTGTCGTAAACGATCCCGATTCCTTCATAAAGGATAAGGCCCTGGTCTTCGACGTTCTTAACCGCTGTAAATAAAGAACCGCCTGGAGCCGAATCATGCTTATCAAAGCCCCTCTCTCCCCGCTCAAAGCCGGGTATACGACGATTGTTCCCTTCAGGG
>SPDA01000356.1 GCA_004525155.1 Spirochaetales bacterium | reverse complement strand
CACCATAAGAATATGGGCGTACTCCCTGCTTTCACCCAGAAGCTTTTTATAGCGATTTAACGTTTCATCATAGGAAAGCTTCTCCGTCTGCAAGCTTGCCAGCAGTTCTCTCGAGCGGACAAAATTGAATCCGTTTTCTATGGCCTTCAGGGCCTGGGCGTAAGCTTTGGCCTTGTCGCCGTATATTTTGTCGGTCAGAATGGCCAGCTGGTAATAACACTCTCCCAGCCGGTTCTGCTCCACGGAATCACGCGCAAAGGACATGATGCCTTTTTCAAACGAGGCCATGGCGCCGTCGATATCACCGAGCTTTATCAGGGCGAGGCCCTCCCCCAGGAATACGCTGGGCCTCGGAAAATACTCCGCCGTCTTCGCATAGGCCTCATAGGCTTCCCCGTGGCGGTTTAGACTCATGTAAAGTTCACCGAGCTCGTAAAGCGCGCTGCTGTGCAGGGGACTTAAGCTCACGGCCTTCTTCAGCAGTTCCTCCTTGAGCACCGGGTCCCGGGCCTTGCGTCCTTCCATAAAATTCCTGTCCGCTTCATACCTGTCGGGAATGGGGACGGCCCGGTATTTTTCCATAACTTCGCTGAAGGTCCTGTCAGTCGTCGGGTCCTGGTAGCGGGTGTAAAAAGACAGATTACGGTACCCGGTTTTTTTCAGGGTAGTGCCAAAATGCCAGTCGAAATAATCGAATTGATCACCGGAGACGCCGTGCCAGTCCGGAAAATTAAGCCGCGGTTCGGAATAGTATCCGTGAATAGGGGAAATGCCGCCGTGCCCTTCCAGCGAATGAAAAAGTTCATGTACCCAGATGCCGTAGTTATGGGCGGTGTTGAGTATGAGCCTTCCCCGTCTGGGGCCGTAAAGAGCGTATTCAATATATGGCACGGCCCACTCGCCGCCGAGAGCTGTGCCGGTAATACCGCCGGGTGAATGCACAACCAGAATGTCAAACCCGCCCATCTTTTTTCTGAGCAGCTCCGGCAGACCCGGAATTGAATCCAGCCGCGGAAATTCCATGCCGCTTTCGGATGGATAGCTCAGACTAGTCAGGGTATCGTCGATGTACAAAGGTTCAAAGTCGATGGTCATCTCTCCATTCGAAAAAGCCTCGTAGGTCTTTTTTGTCAGTTCCTGGTAGAGTTCGGCAAGGTCTTTTTCCTTCTCCGTCATCTTTGCCGTAACATGTTTGCCGGCCTGGGTTGTGACATCGACGGAATTGATGTTAATAACAAGCGCCTTGTACACGAAGGAAGGATTGACTGTACCGAGGCTGCGGCGTTTTTCCCAAATCCGTATCATCGTCTCCAGCGAGGTCCGCTCATCGGGTGAAACTGTGAGCCCCCTCAGTTTTGTCAGCGCAGCATCATACTTGCCGGCGGCAAAGGCTTCATAGGCTTCCAGGGCTTTGTTTCTCTCTCTGCTTCTTATCGGCGCTTTCTCCGCGTCCGCATCCCACCAGGGTTCGCCGCCATGGGAAACATGTATCGTAACAGCAATGAATAGAATGCCGAGGCAAAGGGACAGGAAACTTTTAATCCACGTATAATAAATATTCTTCAATTTGCCGCCGGAATAAAACATTTTTTGTCATCCTCCCTTATATTGCAGCGTGCATGAAAAGCAGCCGGCTGCGGACGGGCTATAGCAGTACGCTGGTATGATTCCCCCTCCTTCCGGAGGAGATGAAAAGAAATAATTTCTCAACAAGTTAACAATAACACGAGAAGCGGAAAATACAACTATTTTTGTCAAGAATTTGACTGAATTTCAAATCTGATGCCTGGAAAACCCCCGGAGAAATTTAAATTTCCGCTGGTATTGAACGACTGCTGTATAAATTGTGTACAATAGAGATAGATGAGGTCATTGTACGCCAGTTTGTCCGCTTACGGGGTAAAAACAAAAATCCTCCGGCGAAAGATTCCCCTAATCGCAAGTTTCAAACTTACCTATGCCTGTAATCTCCGCTGTGCCGGCTGTCCTTTTCACCTCATGGCGGGATTGCCGGGTACGCATTTGGAATGGGACCAGGCTGTATCCGCACTGGACAGTCTCAGGGACTCGGGCTGTTCAATCGTGATTTTCGAGGGAGGGGAGCCTCTCCTGTGGCGCTGCGGCTCCCGCGGGTTTAACGACATCACAGCCGAGGCGAAGAAGCGGTTTCCAAGGGTTGGTGTAACGACAAACGGGACCCTGCCGCTGGAGGTTGATACGGATATTCTCTGGGTCAGCATCGACGGACCCGAAAAAGTTCATAACGCCTTGCGTGACAACAGTTACGCGCAAATCATGGAAAACATTTCAAAGGCACGCCATCCGCGGCTGTTCATCCATTACACGGTAAACCGTGAAAACATCAGCGGCATCCAGCAGTGCGCCCGGGAGCTGTCCCTGCTGCCCCGGGTTAAGGGGGTCTCCTTTCAGTTTTTCTATCCCTACCATCTCGGCGAAAAAGATCTGGCTTTGAGCAGGGAAGAGCGGATTCAGGCGGTACGGGACATAGCAGCCGCCGCGCGTACCGGCGGCATACCCGTGCTCAATTCTCTAAACACGCTGAAGCGGATGGCCGAGGGGACCTGGACCTGCAGGGAATGGCTGCTGGCAAACGTCTATCCGGACGGCAGGATTACCGGGGGATGTTATGTCCGGGGGAGGAGCGAAGTCCGCTGCAGCGAGTGCGGCTTTACACCGGTGGCTGAAGCATCCAGAGCTTTCACTCTGCACCTCGGTTCGCTTCTTGCGGGTTTCAGGATTTTCAGCTGAACAGATGACAGGCCGTCAGATGCCCCGGCCGGATCTCCTTCATGGCTGGATACTCGCGCCTGCAGATGTCCATGGCAAACTCGCAGCGGGGGTGAAAATGACAGCCTTTCGGCGGAAACAGGGGAGATGGAACGTCTCCTTTAAGGACTTTCTTCGGTTTGCCCGCCCGGTCCGGGTCCGCTTCGGGAAACGCGTCGAAGAGTGCTTTCGTGTAGGGATGCAGGGGTTCCAGGACGAGAGAGCGTTTGTCCGCCAGCTCCACGATGCGGCCTAAATACATGACGAGAATCCTGCTGGAGATGAACTCGACCACGGAGAGATCGTGGGCTATGAAAATGGCGGTAAAACCGTATTTGTCCTTTAAATCGAGGAGCAGGTTTAAGATCTGCGCCTGGATGGACACATCCAGGGCGGATACTGCCTCGTCACAGACAACGAATTCCGGTTCCAGGGCGAGGGCTCTGGCTATGCCGATGCGCTGGCGCTGGCCCCCGGAAAACTGGTGCGGGTACCTGCCGCCGTAGAGCGGGTTGATGCCCACGTCTTCCATCAGCTTTGTCACACGTTCCTCTATCTCCGGCCTGGTCCCTTTTCCGTGGATGGCGAGGGGCTGGCCGATGATGTCCTTTACCTTCTTCCGCGGGTTGAGGCTGGAAAAGGGATCCTGAAAAATCATCTGCATGCAGCTCCGCAGGGACTTTAGTTCCCCTGCCCCGAGACTGAAAATATCCCTGCCCCTGAAGAGAACGCTGCCCGCCGTTTTTTCGAAAAGCCTGAGCATGGTCTTGCCCAGGGTGGATTTGCCGCAGCCGGATTCGCCGACAATGCCGAGGATTTCCCCCTGATATACGTCGAAGGAAACATCATCGACGGCCCTGAGTTT
>SPDA01000208.1 GCA_004525155.1 Spirochaetales bacterium | reverse complement strand
ATATCGGTTTCGAGGATGGGCTTATTGAGGACCAGGGGCAGGTTTTTCAAGAATTCACGCAGTTCAACAGCCGTCCGCATTTCCTTGAAGGCCAGTTCCGGGCTGCGGTGCAGCCTGTGCCGGAGTTCGGTAATCCGCGGCAGTACATTTTCGATAGCCCTGTCGACCAGCTTTTTATCGGGACCCATGTCCGTCCAACCTCTCCTCATCGTCCCCGGCCGGAGGCCCTGATGGGTAAAGTTCCCATTCTATTCTGTTCAGGAACAATTCCTCATCAATTCCCCCTTTAATATATTTGGAAATGAGATTCCGCACGCGCCCGGGAAACCGCTCCCAGTACCGCGCATGCCAATCCGGAATGCTTTCGCGGAGAGTTTCCTGCTCTCTTAAAGGCATTACGCCTAAGCTGAAGGAGACAAACTGCCGGATCATGGTGATGAGGAGGTCCGCGGGCAGCAGGGGGCCGGACTGGGTCCGTTTTGCGTTCTCATCAGGCACCCAGGCCTGAAGCAGCTCCCTCAGGTGTTCCTCCGGAATATCGGGAACATCTTTCTTTATCATTTCCGCCACAAAATTCTTGACTGTGTCCCGCACCTGGTCCAGGGATTGCCTCACCTGGGAGCCGACCTGTTCCGCCATGGCCATACCGAGCTTCTGAGGATTGAGTCCCAGGGGGCCCTTATGCTCTTCGCCCAGTCTCCGCTTCAGCGCGGTTATGAGGACCTCCATTTCCGGTACGGTAGCCTGGTTAAGAATGAAATCCAGAGCCTGGTAAAGCCGTTCTTCACTCATGCTTTGACTGATTTTCTAGGAATTATCACGAATAAACCGATTTATGGACCGGTCATAGGTCCTTTCGGTTTTCGCGGTGAAATAACAGGCCGGCAGTTCGCCGCTCGACCTGTGATAACTGACGCATTCACAGCAGAAACCCTTCCTCGAACAGGGTTCATAGGTGCAATTGCATCTTTTCATATTGCTCTGATTATTTTTACAATCCATGAAACCATTATAGAAAGGGTTATGCGGGGTGTCAAGTTTTTCATCGATCATGCCCTCCGGTGCGCCCCCGTTCCGATTGTTCGAATTTTTTCCGGAGTTTGTCTGCAAGGTCCGCGGCTTCTGCAAAATTGAATTCCGCAAGTTCTTCCTCTATTTTTTTGAGGAAACCGGCATATTCACCGCCAAGATTGCAGGATTTCAATAATTCGAGCTTGTCCTCCGCTTCCGCGTCATTGCCTGAGGCCAGGGAATAAAGTTCCTCCATAATGGCAGCTGCAGCGGCGGCATCTGCGCGCCCTGAGCCGCCGGTAGCAGGGGTATTACCCGGGTCTTCCCCGGGCAGCATCAGGCCGATGGCATCCGCAACGGCGGCCAGCCTGTCCCCGAGATCCTCGATTAACGGGGATAAGCCGGAAGTCTTTCCTTCCCTGGCAGCACTTTCCAGTTTCGCAGCAGCGGCGGATACGCCTTCCGCCCCCACATTGCCTGCAACACTCTTCAGGCTGTGCGCTTCCCGTTCAAGCCCGGCCAAATCGCCACTCCCCAACAGGTTCCGCAAAGTTTCCGCAGCGCTGCCGTAATCCTGTTTAAAATCCTTAAGCAGCGATTTCAGGAGCTTCCTGTTGTGCATGAGCCGCTTAAGCGCCGTCCCTGTGTTTATACCGGGGATTTCCGGAAGCTCCCCCCCTTCCTGCGCCGTGTCGATCCGCCCCGGCCCTTCCAGGTTTATCCAGCGTTTGAGAACGGTAAAAAGTTCCGCGGTATCGATGGGTTTGGAGACGTAATCATTCATGCCGGCCGCTATACACCGTTCCCTGTCGCCTTTCATGGCGTTGGCGGTCATGGCGATAATGGGAAGGTCCGCGAAATTTTCGTCGGCCCGGATAAGCTTTGCGGCCTCGAGCCCGTCCATCCGCGGCATCTGAACATCCATAAGCACGGCATCGTACTTTTTATGCCGGACGGCCGCAACCGCTTCACGGCCGTCATCAGCGAGATCCACGGAAATTCCCGCTTCCTCAAGAATTTCAACGGCAACCTGCTGGTTTATCCTGTTGTCCTCCACAAGCAGAAGCTGAGCTCCCCTGACCGCTTCCTTGTGGATTCTTTCCCTTGTCATAAGCGGAATTTCCCCCCCGGCGGCAAGGCGCGGAGAAGGATCGAAAATGTTTATGATGGCGTCATAGAGTGCGGACTGTTTTATCGGTTTGAGAAGAAAGGCGTCCGCGACTGCTCCCCCGGCATCCTCTATGTCCCGGTTGGTTCCGAAGGCCGTCATGAGTATCGTACGGATGCCGCCGGAATTTTCTCTCTGTTTGACAGCCCGGACCAGTTCGATGCCGTCCATACCGGGCATTTTCCAGTCCGCAAGCACAAGCTGGAAGGGTGCCTTCCCTTTCTGCGCCTCCTCCAGGAGATCGAGCGCCTCTTTACCTGAAGCGGCGGCACCCGCGGAAAACCCGGAAGACGCGAGCATTTCGGTTATGAGCAGGAGAGACGGGGCATTGTCGTCCACGACAAGTATCTTTAAATTCGAAACAGTTTCCGGAATTACCCGTTTCTTCTCGTTCATCTGCGGCTGCCTTTCCAGGCTCAGAACGAAGGTGAACAGGGATCCCCTGCCCGGTTCCGATTCCGCCTGTATGGTGCCGCCCATGTTCTCCACGAGGCTTCTGCAGATGGCAAGTCCCAGGCCCGTACCGCCGAATCTTCTCGTGGTGGAGCCGTCCGCCTGGGTAAAGGAATCGAAAAGCTGGGGGAGCTTGCCGTTGTCGATGCCTATACCCGTGTCCCGCACGGAAAACCGGAACCCGGCCTTATCCGGGGAGGCGAGGATACATTCCGCTCTTACGGTTATCTCGCCTTTCTCGGTAAATTTGACGGCATTGGAAATAAGATTGATGAAAATCTGCGAAAGCCGTAAAGGATCCCCAATCAGCGCGTCCGGAGCGGTCAAGTCAGGAATTATTACAAGCTCGATGTCCTTTTCCGCCGCCTTGCTCCTGAACATGTCGCTCAGTTCGTCGAGCAGATCGCTTAAATAAAACCCGATGGTTTCGATATCCATTTTCCCGGCCTCAATTTTTGAGAAATCGAGGATATCATTGATAATGCCGAGAAGGGAATGGGACGATTTGTTGATTATCTTCAGGTATTCCTTTACACGGCTGTCCTTTTCCTTTTCCAGGGCAAGACCGGCCATGCCGATTATGGCGTTCATCGGGGTGCGGATCTCGTGGCTCATGTTCGCGAGGAATTCGCTTTTCGATTTCGTGGCAGCTTCCGCCTGGTCCCTTGCCTTTACCAGCTCCATGGCGGCCTCGTGCCTGGCAATAACCTCTCCAAGGGTGACGGCAAAAGCGTTGATGATGCGTTTTTCGCTCTCGGGCCAGGACCTTTTTTCGCTGCAATCCTCCAGGACCAGCAGCCCCCAGAAAAGGGTCTTTACCGGTACCTGCAGCACCAGAAGCGAAAGAATATTCCGGGCTTCAAGTATTTCCCTCTCCTCCGGGGGAAAATCCCCGGTAAAACCCTCGATCTCGTTCCCGGTTTCCATGCCCCCCAGCCACCCGGCCAGCTGCCGGCGGTAGGGCAAATCCCCGGTTTCTCCTTTTTTTTCCGGAGTACCCGCACCGTCATACGACCACCCGCTTATCGGATGCAGGATCGCTTTTCCGGCCTCGTCCTTTTCGTTCCGGTAGAGGCTGACCCTGTCTACTCCCATGGTACGGCCCAGAATCTCCAGGGCCCTGCCGTAATCCGTTTCACTGATGACGGCTTCCACGGCCCTGTTCACGCCGTTGAGTACATGGTCCTGCCGGATAAGGGCCTCTTCAGCCTGCTTCCGTGCCGTTATGTCCACCATGGAAACGAGTACGTTTTCCAAATTTTCTTCGTGTCCCGGCGATACGTTGACATGCACGATGCAGTCGAGTTTCCGGCCGTCCAGAGTATGGCTCACCTGCTCGGCGGTGAACTGCAGGGCCCCTTCAGCGATGGCGGTGAATTCTTCCTTCAGCACAGGGTAGGCGTCTTCGCCGATAATTTTTTTTACACCGGCGGCCATTTCCTCCCTGCTCCCGGCTTTGAGCAGCTGGAGGTTTGCCTGGTTGCATTCCCGTATCCTGATTAATTCCAGGCAATGGACGATTCCTTCAGGATGTTCGTCAAACCAGGTCCTGAAATCCGTTACGCCCTCATTCCTCAGAATATCGAAAAACCTCCGCACCTCGGACCAGTCTTCCGCCGAAAGGGGGATGGGTGAACTCTCGAAGAGGTTCTTGTAGCGGACCTGGCTGTCACGCAGCTCGCGTTCCGCCTTTTTTGCGTGCGTAACATCCCTGGAAATGGATATGAGACCCTTGGGATTCCCCCACGCGTCCGCCACCACGGCGGTCCGGATGTCCGCGATAAATTCATCACCGTCCTTCTGGAGAACTCGGTATTCCGTATCTTCCGCGGGCTCGTTTCTGACAGCCAGTTTAAAATTGGCTGTCAGCTTTTTCCTGTCCCCGGGGACGATAAACTCATAAATACTGCGCCCCGTAATGCCGCTGCTGTCCTTAAAACCGAACATTTTCGCGGTTTTCGGGGAAGCATAGGCGATAATGCCCGTCAAATCGTTTAATATGAATCCGTCCGGAGAGGCATTGATAATTTTCTGGTTGAAGTCCTTTGCCTCGTTCAGGGAGGTTTCTGCCAGATTGAGGAGATAACCGGAAAGCCGGTGAATGAGATAGGAAAGTACTGCGGACAGCAGCAGGAAAACCAGGCTGAACAGGGAATACGTCAGCACCCGGAAAAAACTGCCCGCAAACAGTCTTGAGGCGAGAAAAAAGAGCTTGCCGGCGAAAATGGCGAAACAGAGTACTATGCCGACCTTCAGCTGCCCCTCTTTGATGGAGAAAAAACTGAGTATGAGCAGGCCGAAAATCAAGGTAATGGCAGTTTCGGTTATATAGGCCCTGGAAAAAAAATGGACCAGGGCGGGATTCGGAGGAATCGTCCGGTCCAGCAGGATACCTGGTATCATGCTGTCGAAAAGCACCACAAAAAAGGAGAAAAGGATGACATTCACCGCGGCATAGGGACGGTT
>SPDA01000165.1 GCA_004525155.1 Spirochaetales bacterium | reverse complement strand
TCGATAAAAAGAAAAAAAAACAGGAAAAACTCCAGAAAAAGCTGCACCGGAAAGAGGAAGGAGTCGATCCTGATGCCGTGTCCGAATCCGAAGATGTTCAGACTGAAGATGTTCAGACTGAAGAAGTTCAGGCTGAAGGGGTCCAGACAGAAGAATAGGTTTCCATCTAAGTGCATACTCAGGTATCCACTTGAGGATAGAAAGGTATCCATACCCTGCACCGTATTATCCGAAAATCCTGCAGTCTTGATTGCATTCTACGATCAGGCGGCATAAAACACCCGGCCGGCACGCCTTTTTTAAGGAAATTCAGGGTTTTCAGCATATCGATAATTATTTTCAAGGATTTTCATAACCTGGCACTACTCTTGCTAAATAGATGTATGGTTAACAACCAAAATCAAATCTGTTCAAATAGCTAGAGGAGGAAATCATGAAAAAATCCATCATTATCTTGATGGCGATAACGCTTATCCTCGGGGTGAGCGTTTCAATGTTCGCAGCCGGAAGCGGTGAGAAACAGGCTGCACCGGCGGGAAAAATTACCCTTTTATTCATGCCCGGCGTAGCGGATCCTTTTTACACAACCATGGAAAAAGGCGTAAGGGCAAAGGCAGCTGAAATGGGCGTTGATGTGGTCGTTGCGGAATACCCCAAGTCCTGGGGCCCGGAAGCCCAGGTACCCATCCTTGAAGCTACCGCGGCACAGGGAAAATTCGACGCTATCATACTCGCTCCTACATCCAATGACGCCCTGATAGCGCCGCTTAAAAAACTCTACGACAAGGGAATCGAAATCATGACCGTCGACACTTTCCTGGGCGACGGGGATTATTCGAAACCCAGCAATTACAGCTTTCCGCTTTCCTACATCGGTTCCGACAACGAACTGGGCGGAAAAATGATGGCGGAACACCTGGCGAAACTGGTGGGCGAAAAGGGCAAGGTATTCTGTGAAGCCACGAACCCGGACGCTTCTTCCGTTGCCGGCAGGGTAAAAGGATTCAAGGCCGGAATCGCGCAGTTCCCGGAAATGGAGCTGGTAGGCGTTGAATGGTGTCTCGATGTCCAGCAGAAGGCGCAGGAACAGACCCTGGCAGCCCTTCAGAAAAACAAGGATATCGTTGGCATTTTCGGTACCAATGTATACAGCGCCCAGGGTTCCTACCAGGCAGTTGTCAATGCAGGCCTTACCGGTGCCGTCAAGATAGCATCCTGGGATGCTACAACGGACCTTATCGGCGCGCTCAAGAAAGGCCAGGTGGACCTTGTTCTTGCCCAGAAACCCGGTGAAATGGGCGCGCTCGGCGTGGAATGGACGGTAAAGTTTCTCAGGGACAAGACCATAAAAGTTCCGAAAAAAGTCATTCCCGGTTTCGAGTTCTTTACCAAGGCCAACGTCGACGACCCGAACATGCAGCAATTCATTTATCAATAAACAAATCGGACCTCTTCCAGGCAGGCGGCGATCAAACCATCGCCGCCTGTACATTCTATTACCAGTCGCTGTAAACTTGTGATTTTGGGGGAGCATTCATGGTTACTGAAGCAGGCGTTTCCGGGAAGAAAACATTTATACAGACGGCTCTGGGGAAAACGATCGGCAGAAACTGGTCATTCTTTTTCCTCATTCTCATGGTTGTCATTTTCGCGTTAACCGGTCCCGGCTTTTTCGAAATCTCCAATTTTCAGAACATAATTCACCTTTCCACCACCGCTATTCTTCTAGCCGCCGCGGAAACCTTCGTCATTATCACCGGAGGCATCGACCTTTCCGTTGGTTTCGTGATGGGACTTTCATCCGCACTAACCGCGCGGATCATGGTCACCCTCACGGAAGCGGGCCTTTCGGCCCCCGGCATCATCCTGCTCGGCAGCCTTGCCGGCATTCTTGTGGGCCTGATTCCGGGATTCGTGTCCGGCCTGCTCATAACACGGTTCAAGGTGCCGCCCTTTATTGCGACCCTTGGGATGTGGGGCATCTGCAACGGCATAACCCTGCGCATATGCCGCGGTTTTTTCCCCATAGCAGGCCTGCCGCCGAGACTTCCTGAACTCGGCAACGGGTATATTCTCTACATTCATCCGGGCAGGTCGATGACGTTCTTTCACAAGCCTGCATATCTGCCGGAGACCCAGGTGAGGGAGCTCATACGGCTCGTGCCCTTCTCCTTCATTTTTATCCTGGTTGTTCTGTTCATTCTCTGGTTTATTCTTCGCAGGCAAAAATTCGGCCAGCACACCTACGCGCTGGGCGGAAGCATGGACGCGTCGATTCGGTCCGGGATCAATGTGAACAGGCATCTTGTGAAGGTCTACATGCTTTCCTCCTTTCTGGCCGGTCTTGCGGGTGTTTTCAATGTTTTCCAGACAGGCATCGGCAATTACACCACTTTCAGCGCCATGTACGAACTTTTCGCCGTGGCCGCAGTGGTCATAGGCGGGGCAAGTCTCCTGGGAGGCAAAGGCCGCATTATCGGTTCCTTTATCGGAGTGCTGGTCCTCGCCGTGCTGCAGAACGGACTCGCAATTTCCGGCGTGGAACCTTTTTACCGGTACATCGCCGTCGGGGTGCTGTTGACCATAGCGGTCGCCATAGATCAGCTTTTCCCCGACCTATTCTAAAACCATGAGGAACGCGAGTATGAATGCCGTGATTAATTCAAAACGCAATACCGTCCTTTCAGAAATCGGAAAGCGATGGGTCCTTCTGTTCCTCTTACTCGAGGTCGCTTATTTTTCCATCATCGCCCGCGGATTCTTCAATCTGGGCACCGTTCAGATGGTTCTTTTCTACGGTACGGAGGTCTTCCTGCTGGCGACAGCCGAACTTTTCGTAATCGTAACCGGAGGCATCGATCTTTCCGTGGGTTACGTTCTGGGTTTCTCCACGGTTATTTCCTCCAAATTGATGGTCATTTTCACGAACATGGGCACTCCGCCCATAGGCAGCATTCTCATAAGCATCGTCATTACCCTTCTTATAGGGCTCATCCCGGGGCTGGTGAACGGTCTGCTGGTGGCCAGGCTGCGCGTTCCGCCCTTTATAGCGACCTTCTCCATGCTTGGCGTTGTCCAGGGGGTTTCGGAGCTGCTCATGCAGGGCATACCCGCGAAAAACCTCCCTCCCCTGGCGGGGACCATCGGTAACGGTCACTTCCTTTACATCGTCCGAGGCGGCGGTATGTCCTTTTTCCAGCGGCCGGAAGTTGCCAGGGGGGTGCCCGTCATCGAGATTATTCCCAATGTGGCGGTATTCGCTTTCGTCTTCATCATCATTTTCGCTTTCGTATTGAGGCGGACAAAGTTCGGCCAGCACGTGTATGCAATCGGCGGCAACGTTGACGCGGCCGTCCGCGCCGGAATAAACGTACGGAGGGACCTCGTTACCGTGTATGTGCTGTCCTCGTTTTTCGCGTCCCTGGCAGGCATTATCTATGTACTCAAGTATATTACGGGAAAGGCGGATGCGGGCGCCGCATTCCTTCTTGACGCCATCGCCGCCGTCGTCATCGGCGGGGCCAGCATGTTCGGCGGGTCCGGTACCGTCTGGCGCACCATTCTGGGATGCCTCATCATAGCGGCGCTGGAAACGGGATTGAGGATGATGGGCACACCCACCTTCGACAAGTACATTCTGGTTGGCGGCATTCTTATTTTCGCGGTTGTCGTGGAACGTTTTTTCCCTGATTATAGACGGTAGGAGGATAGAGGTGGCATACATCATAGAAACCAGGAACATAACCAAACGGTTCGGCGGGCTTACCGCCGTGGACAGTGTATCAATGGGCGTGGAAGCCGGAGAGGTGGTGGCCGTTCTCGGCGACAACGGGGCCGGAAAGTCGACCCTCATCAAGATGATTTCCGGCGTGTACAAACCGGACGGAGGAGAGATACTGCTTGAAGGCAGGCAGATGAAAATGGAGACACCCATGGACGCCCTTGCCGTCGGCATCGAGACGATCTACCAGGACCTGGCGCTGGCGGAGAACCTGAACGTATCTTCCAATATTTTTCTTGGCAGGGAAAAGACAAGGAGAAGCCTCGGCCTTTTCAACGTACTCGACCACGAATACATGACCGAGGAGTCGAAGCACGTGCTTGACCGCCTGGATATTCACATACCTTCCCTGAAAAGCACCATCCGCACGCTATCCGGCGGACAGCGCCAGGCGGTGGCAATATCCCGCTCCATTTACTGGGACGCCAAAGTGCTCATCATGGACGAACCTACCGCGGCTTTGGGGATAGCCGAACAGAAAAAAGTGCTTGCCCTCGTTAATTCCCTCAAGTCGCAGGGTATCGGGATTATCATAATAAGCCATCAGATGTATGATGTATTCGAGGTGGCGGACCGCATCGTGGTCATGAGACGGGGGCAAAAAGTGGCCGAACGGTTAATCAGCGAAACCAATCCGGACGAAGTCGTAGGACTCATTGTCGGCTCGGAAACGGTCAGGAAATAAGGCTCCCCCGCCGCCTCAAGGGTATAAAGTCATTCAATGAAGCTGTTTCAGAAAACCCTGATCCTATTCGCCGCCATTATCGTCTTCCAGTCGCTTCTCACCATAATCTTTATTACAAGGACCATTTCACAAAGCCAAGCTGTGGACGCCGAACAGGAACTCACTGCAGAGGCTTCGTCGGTTTACAATAATTTCAATTCATGGAAACTCTCGTTCTGGGAAAAAATCAACCAGCTTTATGAAGATGAAAACATAAAAGATCTCATAAGCGCAGCCGGAGGCGTAGCCTTTGACGACCGCCTGATTTCTCTCATCCAGCGGTCAGTGTCCGGTTCCGGCGCGGAATTCGCAATCATAAAAAAAGGACGTTCAACCTACTTCGATATCATTCCCATATTCGACACAACCATACCTGTTCCGGGGATTGAAAATTTTTCCTATGCCAGGGAGCACCCCTATATCGAAATCGTGCAGTGGCAGAATACGCTTTATTTTACAGGCTGTGTACGCCTTTCCGGCCGTGAAAAAAATGCCCCTTACATCGATGTCTTCATTTTAAAACAGATCGACCACAAACTCCTCGAAAACCTGAGTTCCAATCAGCACATCAAAGTACTCCTGTCCACGGGAGGGAATTTTTCCCTGGGTCCGTTTTCGGATGAAAAACTGGCGGGCCGGATTTATGCAAAACTTATCGATAGAAGCTATACCGCCATGGGCAGGATTGACATAAAGGGGGAAGCCTACAGCGCTGTATTCAGGTCCACGGGTTCCGTACAGAAAGGGCATGAAACAGAAACACTTAACCTCTCCGTGTTTCTTTCTCTTGCCGATTATCAGAAACAGCTGCGGGACATAAAACGTGCGGTGCTCAGCATTTCCCTAGTCAGCGCAGCCGTTACCATACTTTTAAGCTTATTTTTTTCCGGGAACATAACTTCCCCCATCCGGAGGCTTCTAGCCGCCCTGCATGTCGTCAAGGAGGGTGAGTACAATATCGAGGTCTCGGCTTCCATGAAGGGAGAAATCGGCGAGCTCCTCTCCGGTTTCAACGATATGGCACACCAGCTTTCCATCGACAAGGCCGCCCTAGACCGGCAAATCCTGGAAATCATCCGGCTGAAAGAATATAATGAAAAAATCATCAACGCTATCCGGGAGGGTATCGTCGTCATAAATGATCGTCTTATTGTGGAAAAAACAAACCAGGCCTTTCTCGAGCTCTTCGGTTTA
>SPDA01000525.1 GCA_004525155.1 Spirochaetales bacterium | reverse complement strand
TCACGCTTTTCAATTCCGGCGGGATACTGCTCAAATGTCCCTTAAGTGAGGGAACCTTCACCAGGGCGGTGCTCGACTATGACCGCATCCTGCTGTCCCTTAAGCCGGTGGAAACCTCCGCCCAGAACTGCCTGCCCTGCAACGTTCAATCCATCGCGCTCTGCGCCGAATCCCGCGGTCTGCGCGACGTGGATGTCCGCATATCTCCCGAAAATACGGCGAAAGGTAAAAGCGCGGGGACAGATTCACCGCAGGGGATTGTCCTCAGAACAAGAATTACGGAAAAATCCCTGGAGACTCTCTCCCTTGAGCCGGGTAAAAGGGCCTGGGTTTCTTTTAAATCATCTTCAATCAGGTTATACTGAAGGCAGGATACGATATATGATAACAAGCGCGGAAGCATTGAGTATAATCCGGGAAGTGCCCTACAGGCTCCCGGCGGAAACCGTCAGCCTTGCAGAAGCGGCAGGCAGGGTCCTGACCGAGGATGTTTATTCACCTTCCGATGATCCTCCCTTCGACAAATCCGCCATGGACGGCTACGCGCTGGGCGGGGGAACGGGGGAGCAGGGTGCGGTCTACCAGGTGGCCGGCACTGCGGCTGCAGGAGATGTTTACTCAGGGCTGTTAGGTCCGGGACAGGCCGTGCGGATTATGACCGGCGCAAAGCTGCCTTCGGGGACGGAGGCAGTGATACGCAGGGAATACACGGAAGAAAAAGACGGCATCATGAAGGTCCTTACTCGTGAAACCCAAAGCAACATAATAAAGCAGGGTGAGAATTTCAGAAAAGGGCATCTCCTTCTTTCGAAACGCCTTCTCACGGCGCGGCATGCGGGCATTCTCGCCTCCGTCGGCATAAGCCGGATACGGGCGGCGGCAAGGCCCAGGGTGGGAATAATAACCACGGGCGCCGAAATACGGGAGGCGGGCAAAGAAACGGGGGACGGACTTATCTTCAACAGCAACGGTCCCATGCTTGCGGCGATGATTCCCGGGGACGGAGGACTTCCCATTAATTACGGTATAGTCGATGATGACGCCGCATCCCTGAATCCTGCGCTCCGGAAAGCGCTGGGTGAATGCAATGTGATCCTCTTTACCGGCGGCGTATCCATGGGCGACTTCGACCTGGTTCCGGAAACCGTGGAAAATGCGGGGACGGAGGTGCTTTTTTACAAGGTCGCAATCCGGCCCGGCATGCCGGTCCTATTCGGGAGAAAGGATAATGTGTTCATCTTCGGGCTTCCCGGGAACCCGGTATCCGTATTCGTTACCTACGAAATCTTCGTACGGGAACTCCTTGCCGTCATTTCAGGGACGGAGCTTACACCCGTTACCGTTTCGGGCAGACTATCGGAAACAGTGTCCAGAAAAAACGCGGAACGGGAGGAATACAGGCCTGGACGCTGCGATAAGGGAATAATAACCCCCCTTTCCTTCCGCGGCTCCTCCCATCTCCACGCCCTGGCGGACGCAAACTGCCTGTACCGCTTCGATCAGGGAACCTCAATTCTTGAAAAGGACAGTGAAATACATGTACGACTCCTTTAACCGCGGCATCTCCTACCTGAGAGTCTCGGTAACCGACAAGTGCAATCTCCGCTGCACATACTGCATGCCCGAAGAGGGTATTCCGAAGAGAGGTCACTCAGACATGATGACCTTCGAATCGCTTACGGAAATCGTGAAAGCGGCCGTGGGCCTCGGTATTACCAAGGTGCGGCTTACGGGAGGGGAACCGCTGGTTAAAAAGGGCATCGTGGAGCTGACGGCGATGCTCCGGAGCGTCGAGGGGCTTAATCTGCTCTGCATGACGACCAACGGCACCCTGCTTAAGGCTTTCGCTCGGGACCTGCGCAGGGCCGGGCTCGATTCGATAAATGTTTCCCTGGACACCATGGACGCCGGGAGGTACAGCCGCCTTACCCGGGGGGGCCTGATAGATGACGTTCTAGAGGGCATCTTCGCCGCGAAGGCCGAGGGGTTCCCGGTCAAGATAAACACCGTCGTGCTTCCCGATACGCACCCTGATGAACTCGAGCGCGTAAAAGCTTTCTGCAGCGGCAACAATCTGGCGCACCAGCTTATCCGCGGCTTTTCCCTCACGGAAGAAAAGCTGACGAATGTCGATTATCACCGTCCCGGCGCCTGCGGGGACTGCAACAGGATAAGGCTTCTTTCAGACGGCATTTTGAAACCCTGCCTGCATTCGGATGTGGAAATACCGGTTGACATGACAAACCCGAGGGAAAGCCTGATTCAGGCCGTCCTTGCCAAACCCTTAAGCGGATCCGTATGCCAGGCCAGGACCATGATGGAAATTGGAGGATGATGTGAGCTTGAGTCACGTAGATGAACAGGGCCGGATGCGAATGGTGGACATATCAGAAAAAGAGCCGGTAAAGCGGACGGCAAAGGCCAGGGGGAGGATAACCATGCAGCCTGCCACCCTGGAACTCATCAGGCGGAACAATATACAGAAAGGAGACGTGCTCGCCGCGGCCAGGCTCGCCGGCATTACGGGAGCGAAAATGACATCGAACCTCATACCCCTGTGCCACAACATAGCCATAGACGCGGTGCACGTGGACCTTTTTCCCGGGGACGGAGGCATCGACATAACCTGCACCGCCGTGTGCACGGACAAGACGGGCATCGAGATGGAAGCCCTTACCGGAACGG
>SPDA01000346.1 GCA_004525155.1 Spirochaetales bacterium | reverse complement strand
ATCCCGAGAGAACGACGGATATACCGACGATAATTACGAATCCAAGCAAAAGGTTCTGTCCGATGAGCCCTTTGAGAAATCCGGAAAGATCATCGAGCAGGCCCACCTTGGAAATCGCTCCCAGGACGATAAATATACCGATGAGAAACAGGATGGTGTCCCAGTCAAGACCCTTCACGAGACGCACGGCTGCTTTAAAGGGTTCCCTGCGGATGAAGACATACCACAGCAGGCCGAATATGCCCAGGGCGAAACAGAGCACGCCGCTTAACAGGGAAAATCCCTTGAACAGAAAGGATATGACAGCCAGGCCCAGCACCATGACGATGAGAAGAATTGACGGCACCAGAGAGACTATTTTTTCAACAGGCAGATCGATGTGGACCTTGCCCAGTTTGCGGAAGTAAAAATAAAAATACGCCGCTCCCACCACTGCGCCGATTTCCACGGCAAAGAATATGGAGAGCCTGCCCTGGTAGATGAAGAAATCGTTGAAGGAATAACCGGCGAAACCCGCGAAGATCATGGAGGGAGGGTCACCCACCAGCGTAGCAGTTCCCTGGAGGTTTGCCATGACCGCCAGACCCATGAGAAAAGGGGCCGGCGAAATTTTCAGCCTTCTGCAGAGCTCCAGGGCAATGGGGGCCATGACGAGCACGGTAGCCACATTCTCCACGAAGGCGGAAAGCACCCCTGTCATGACGAGGACAAGCACAATCCCCAGGCCGAGGTTCGGCGTCTTGTCCACCACCTTGTCCGCAAGATACGAAGGGACCCTGGAATAGATGAAGAGTTCCGCAATGATGAGACTTCCCACGTAGATAAGAAGCACGTTCCAGTTGATGAATGTTACGAAAGCCTCCGAAACAGATACGGCTCCCGCTATCAGAATGATGAGTGCGGCTCCCAGGGATATGAATGACTTTCTGCGTGTAAATATAATCACCAGAGCGTACATGAGCACGGCGACTGCAAGAACGAAGATTTTCATAATAAGGGTACTATAGCGCGCCGGAGAGAGGATATCAACGGGATTTCCCGCTGCGTAATTCCGGGTTCAGCAGAATCTGAAAATGATGTATGCTCCGGGAATCTGGAGGAAATAAATGGAATTCAAGGCTCTGGGCCGGCAGCTCATCTACGCGATAATGGAAACCGACCAGGATGAAATAAAAAAACTCATCGATGCGGGGGCTCCGCTTGACAGCCCGGAAATCTATGATTTGACTCCTCTCCAGGCTGCACGGTATACGGGGGATTACGAAATCCTTCAGCTGCTGCTGGACATGGGTGCGGATATAAACAATCCTGCTTCGGAGAGCGGGGATACGGTGCTCATGGATGCGGCAATGGATGGAGACCTTGGCATGGTTAAATTTCTTGTAAGCCGGGGGGCGGATATAAATCTCAGAAACTCAAGCGGGATTTCGGCCGCTGCCTGGGCCTATACCGAAGGCCGTGAGGATGTCTACGACTTTCTGATGGCAGAAGGATCGGAAGATCCCTGGTTAAGAACGCCTCTTCATGTCGCCATAGAAAACGGCGAGCGGGATAAAGTTTGGAATGAACTTGAAAATGACTGCGACATCGACGCCCGGAACCTTTACGGCCTCACCCCCCTGATGTATGCCGTGGCTGCGGGATCGCGGGATCTGGTGAAACTTCTCCTGGAAAGGGGTGCAAATCCCGACCTTAGGGATATTGACGGTTCTACGGCGCTCATGTACGCAAAGGAAAAAGGTGATGGGGAAATCATCGCCCTTCTTGAAGGGTCGGGTACGTAACATCCGGCTGTAACAAAAGCAGCCTACTCCTCCGGCTCCTCCAGGGCTTCGAAACCTAGACCCTCAATCTCCTCTATGGGTTTTCCCGCTATGCCCTGCAGGTCGCCGTACATGCCCACCGTGGACTGCATGACCCGCTCAATCTGCTCTTCCCGCTTTGCCCACTGTTTGGAGATGACTTTTTTCTCGCGGTCCAGGTCTCCTTTCATGGAGGTAAACGCCTCCACGATGGCCTGCACCCTCTGGCGGAACCTGGGACCGGTGAGGTATTCGTACACCATCTCCGCCTTGGTTTTAACTCCTTCCGATGAGCTTCGCGCCAGGGATAACTCCATCAGTGACTGGCGCAGGGCCGCAGCCAGCGGAAGGGCGGTACCGGGTCCGGTTACCCACACCCCGTCCACGCAGTCGAAGGTGAGAATTCCTTTCGGCAGCACCTGGCTTAAGAGAACGGGGATATCGGCTTTTGCCGCCCGCTGGTCCTCCCGCAGCTTGACAAGCCATCCGTCGCTCCAGGCCTTGGTGCGTTTGGATTCCCAGATTATGGTGCCGCACTGTCTGCCGGCTGCGGTTATCACCCGCTGAAGCACGTCGCCGCCGTATTCTCCCTTGGGGACCGGTTCTATGGTGTCGGTCTTGAACCTGTCTTTGAGCAGTGCTTCCAGCTCAAGTTCCTGGACCTCTCCCTGCATCTGCTGGGAACCCTGATCAGATTTCCGCTTGAGTTCCTCTATCGTTTTTGTCATGGAGAGAATGGTTTCGTCCTTTTCCCGCACCTTGAGCAGAAGGCCTTCCTCCGCCTCTTTTTTCGCCTTCTCGCGGACCGATTCCAGGCCCGCGGCTACCTGTTTCTGCACGGTGAGTTCAAGCTCCCGCTTCTGATCATCCAGATCCTGCTGTTTCTTGAGAAACTCCGCCTGGGCCGTCTGGGCTTCCTTCAGCTTCAGGCTCCGCTGCTGTTCCCGTTCCTTAAGGGCGGTCATGGCACTTTCGAGTTCCTTCAGCTTGCCGGCAGCCTCTTCCTCCGCCGCTTTTTTCGCTTTTTCCGCCTCGTCCCGGATAATGTTCTTCCTTTCCCGGGCAATGCCTTCGGCGATAAGGGCATCCTGCTCCCGTATTTTGTCAGCGAGACGTTTCTCGTATTCTTTCTTTGCGGCCGCCACCAGGGGCGCCGCAAGGGATTCGGTAAGTTTAATTTCTGTGCCGCATTGCGGACAGGTTATGGCAGGCTCGGCGGCGGTACGCTCGCTCATGAAAGGCCCTTTATGCTTTCTACAAGAACGCGCCGCAGTTCGGGAATGCCGGCGGCATAGGCAATGAAAGCCCGCAGGTACCCTTCCGGCTCTCCCGTATCGAGCCGCAGACCCTCTGTCCGTTTGTACACGACCTTGTTCTGTTCCATGAGTTTTTTTAACGCGTAGAGGTGATAGTATTCCCCCTCCGGATTTGGTCCGGCCAGGTGTTTCCGCCAGCCTTCTTCCAGGTAATCGAAAAAGTCGGGAGTGTACAGGTAGCGGCCGATGGACACCTCCCTGCTGGGCTCAGTGCCCGGCGCCGGTTTCTCCGCCATGTCTTTCACGTGAAGGTTGTCCGCGGCAAGGTCGAGGATGCCGTAACGGTTAATTTCCGGCGGATCATGGATTGTAGCCAGCACGGAGCAGCCTGTTTTTTCCCAGGCCCGGACAAGCTGCAGCGCGAGAGGAGGTTCCCCCATGTGAATGTCGTCAGGGTAAGCGACGACAACGGGACCAGTGCCGACAAACGGCCGGGCGGACAGAAGCGCGTGTCCTGTTCCCTTCATCTCCCGCTGCCGGACAAAGAAAAACTCCGCGTCGTAGGGTTTTACCGCGGCAAGTTTACCGGTGTTTCCCTCGCGGCTGAAGACCGACTCAAGCTCGATTTCCCTGTCCAGGAAATCCTCCAGCGCCTTCTTTCT
>SPDA01000163.1 GCA_004525155.1 Spirochaetales bacterium | reverse complement strand
CATCCTGCATGATGCCGTTGCAAGTGGTGAGCACATATCCGCCGTCCTTGCCCACGTCCTTTATCAGTCCTTTAATATTCTGATCGATTTCCCAGGGTGTTCCGAAGGGAAGAAGACGGCTTATATCCACGTTACCGATGAGGGAAATGCGCTTGCCGTAACGCTTCTTTATGTCCCGGATGTCATTGCTCGCTGAAGGCTGCATGGCGTGCAGAGCATCTATACCCATGTCGACCACCATGTCCAACGTCTTCGTTTGATTGCCGCAGGCATGTAAAACACATGGAACGCCGAGTTTATGCACCGCATCCACTATCTTTTTTTCATATTGAAAATCCAGGTCATAAAGCATCTGGGGTGAAATAAAAGGCCCCTGGTTGAAGGCGAAATCATTGGCGAGCCAGATACAGTCCGCGCCTCGCCGAACTGCCTCTTTTGCGATGTTTATCTGTAGTTCCGTAAGACGCTCCATTAAAAGTTTCAGTTCATCCGCATATTCATAGATTGCGTCCATATACCGGTTAAATCCGAGAAGGAGATAAATCTTGAAAAAACCGGTATCAAGCTGGCAAACGGTAAAGAGGTCGCTTTCTTTTACCCAGCGTTCCAGGTTATCGTAGGCGAAGTCTTCAACCTTCGGAAAAACGTAATCCGAGGCTTTGCTTAAGTCCGGGATAGGAGGCTCAAGTTCCTCCGTGGAATTCGGAGCAGCCGCAACCTTGCCGCCCCAGACATCTTTGATGATTGGGTAGCCTTCCGGGGTTTCGCCGATTTTTATAAGAGGTTCTCTCGGAAAAACATGGGCAAAGTCGAAACCGAGGAATTCCCGCAAACGCAGGTGCCTGTCGAAAAATCTGTCCGAGAATTTTTCCGTCATCCAGTAAACAAGAAAATTCCCCTGTTCCTCAGGTATTGTTTCCCCGAATACTTTCCGGGCAATGGCGGGATCCACGGTAACATCACCGTGAGGAAGCTTGTCAGGGATTTTTTTATCCCACAATACGGTAAGCATACGTTCCTTGTGCGTCATAATGTACTCCTTATTTATGCATGCTTGTAATAGTCTTTATAATCATCGTATAAAAGGTAGAAAGGTGGCTCATCTTCTTCGATTTTCGGAAAACGTCCGGCTTCATCGTAGAAATGATTGTCCACATAGTCGTCGTTAACCCCGCTTACTTCACCAACAAGGATTTTTCCCTTTCCTCTTTTTCCCCAGAATTTGTGGTACAGCCGTTGGGGAAGGTTTACAGATTCCCCGGGTGTTAGGGTAATAGTATCCGCGGCTTTTACCGTTGTCCGCACGCCGTCAACACTCACCGTTACGTCCGTAGTGGCGAGCTTTTCATCCGGCGTTGAATTCCAGAGTTGTATGATGAGGTCGCTGCCGCCGCGATTAATGATGTCCTCCATTTTCTGATAATGGAAATGGGTAAGTGTTATCTGCTCCTCGTCCACTATGAGAATCTTTTCCGCGTATATTTTGCCGTTCTCTTTTTTCAGTTCTTCTATGGTACTGTTCCTTATGGTAAACATGAACAGACCATATTTTGTATAATCGCCTCTGCCGAAATCCGTAATATCCCAACCCAGTTGACTTTCGACGATTTCCCCGCATTCAAGTCCTTTTCTTTTCCATTCTTCCGGTGTCCATGTGGCGAAAGGCGGGAGGAGAAAATTCATTTCCTGTAAAAACGCGAGAGACTCTTTCATTATGTTGTTTATTTCCGAACGTTTCATGATGTATTCGTCTAGTCCTTTATGCTGAGTTTATAGATAGTGTTGTCTTGCTGATAAACCACGAGTAGGTATTCACCATCCCATGCCAAGTCCCGAATACCTCCGCCAGACTTTGGACCTTTAATCTGGCCTTTTACTTCGCCTTCCGGAGTAATCTTTGTAATCCTGTTTGCGCCCTTAGTCCCCACCCAGAAGTAGGTGCCGTCCCAAGCCAAACCCATATCCGGCATCGGTGTTAATTTGCGAAGGGAAATTTTCTCAAGTTCTTTGCCGTTTTTATCAAGCTTGTACAGGTTCTTATCGCTCCAGTGGAGCACCCATAAGAATTTGCCGTCCCAGGCTATGCCCACGGGAATTAGCTGATTCACGGAAGGAACACCGAAACTTTTAAGGGTTTTGCCTTTATCGTTATACTGATAAATAATTCCTTCGTTCCAGTTACATGCCCAAATGGAAGTTCCGTCTGAGGTTATGCAGCTCATGCCCATATTGTGAATATCGTCCAAACTGGTTACCGGCACGGTGAAGGACGAAACAATACTTCCATCTTTTTCAAGTTTCGCGATTTTCCATTCCAGGGGGATTGACTGATACGTGACAATCCAGATGTTTTTACCGTCCCAGGTAACGCCGTCCATTTTCACCTTCGTATTCGCTACGGTCGAGACAATCTCTGCGGTCTGAGAGTATGACGCGATGGCGGCGCAGGCCAGCAGAATTATAATAACAAGCGATTTTTTCATTTATTTCTCCTTTTAGGTTAAGACTTAAGACCAGTTAAGGTGACGCCCCGCACAATACCGCGCTGAGCAAATATAAACACAAGCATTACCGGAAGCACAGCCAGGGATGCGCCGGTTACTATCATATCGTAACGTTTGGCTTGCTGAAATGTAAGGGCAGCTATTGCTAACGGCAGGGTGCGCATACTCGATTTAGATATTATCATAAGTGGCCACCAGAGCTGGTTCCATATCCACAGGAAGGTAAAAACCCCAACCGCGCCCATGCCCGACCGGGACAAGGGTACCATGACGTGTGCGTATATCCACAGGTTTTTAGCCCCGTCGATTCTTCCAGCCTCAACCATTTCTATGGGAACACCCTCCATGAATTGCCGCATGAGGAAAATGCCGAAAGGGCTTATGCACATGGGAATGACGAGACCGAGGTAGGAGTCCTGCATTCCAAGTTTCGATACAAACAGGTACATGGGAAGTACGATAATTGCGAACGGTATCATGAGCCCCGCTAAAAATAGGGTGAATATTACTTCCTTTCCTTTAAACTGAAACTTGGTAAACACGAAACCGGAAAGGCTCGAGGTAAAAATAGCGATGGCGGTTATCGCCACGGAGACCACAACGCTGTTTATAAGGAATCGCCAAAAGTTTAATCTTTCAAAAATCGTCTTAAAATTGTTTAACGTAAACTTTTCCGGCAAAATAGTTTGAGGTATCCTTATTATTTCCAGTGCCGGCTTAAAAGAAGAGATAAACATCCAAAGAAAGGGAAGGATGAATACGAAGCTAATGAGTATCAGGAGTGCCTGAATTATGCCGCGCTTTATATTGTCAGCTTTTCGCATGTCAATACTCCCACTTTGGCTTTAAAATTTTAATTTGAAAAATCGTAAGAACAAGGACGATGATAAACATAACACTTGCGACGGTAGTCGCCTTGTCTATGTGCAAACGGAGCATACCCTCGTTATAAACCAAGAGGCTCATAACGTAACTTGAATTACCCGGACCGCCCGAGGCACCGCCTGTACCGCCGCCGCTGGAGGTCATAACGAACACAAAGTCAAAGGACTGGAACGCGTTTATAATGGTATAGACAATGAGAAAAAGGACCGTATGACCTAATAGGGGAAGTTTAACGGAAAAAAATGTCCGTATGGATCCAGCCCCGTCAATTTTGGCCGCCTCAATAAATACATCCGGCATATTCATTAAACCGGTATAAAAGATAAGGGTCGTAAATCCCATAAATTGCCAGCTGTCCGTGAAAATTACGCAGAATATTGCCTGTTTTGCGCTGCTTAAAAAAGGTTGTGTCTTAAAACCGATGGTTTTAAGAAATTGATTGAACAGTCCAAAACTCGGCTGATACAGATAGGTAAAAAGAATACCTATCGCGGTGGCCGAACAGAGTGCCGGCAGAAATAAGGAAAAAATATGATATTTCTGACCCCGTTTTATGTAATCCAAAGCTGTGGCGAGACTGATTCCCAGAGGAATGACGATTGCTGTTTTCGTCGCCACATATATGAAAGAATTAACTATGGCGCGTCTAAATCGAGGATCGGTTGTCAACAGATCCAGATAGTTTTTAAATCCGATAAATGTACTTTTAGATGGATTTTCCGCCACCCACAGATGGAGGGAAGCAAAAAGTGAGTATCCCATCGGATAATACATAAAAAGGATGTACCAGGCCCCGATAGGTATAAGAACCGCGGCAATGAACGGAATGTTCCTTCTTTGTAGCGCTGATACTGCCATGAATAACTGCCTTATCGTGTGAAGATAGGCCGGGACTTGGAGGTTAACCCCCAAGTCCCGGCGCTGGTATCGTTAAAAAGCGAATTCTTTTGGGAAGCCGTCGTAGTATATAATAGTTTTCGGGGCGTCCGGATACTTAGCTCTTGTCCGTGCGTTCTGCTCGTTGAGCTCTTTTTCCATTTTTGCAAGGCATGCGTCGACTGTTATCTGGTTATGGAAACAGGCGTCCATGTTGGGCCAGAGAATGTCATACAGCATCACATCCGCGTCAACGAATGGACCCCAGAACCGGTATTGGCCGGCCTTTATAGCGGCAATTACCGGGGCGAGGTACTTACCCTTGCCGGTTTTGTAGTAATCGTTGTTGAACACCAGGTTCCTAAGCGGGGAGAGGCCGGGGTTGGCGTCCAGGAAGAGGAGCTGTCCTTGCTCGGAGATCAAGAATTTGAGGAATTTGACCGTCGCTTCCCTTTCCTTGCCTTGTACATACTTGGGCATTACCACGTTCCATGTGTCCGTATGGTTGAACACGGGCGGCTTGTTTCCGGAAAAGGCCGGTTTCATGATGAAATCGAAGTTCAGGTCTGGATACGAAGATTCGGCAAAGGGCAGGAATTCCGGCCACATGAAACCCATGGAGGTGAGGTTCTGGGTCAGCGCATTCTGGGTGTCCGGCAATTCCGTACTGTCAAGTTTGTACTTGTAAAATAAGTCGTAGAAAAACTGCAGGGCTTTCTTGGCTTCCGGGGTCTGGAGGGTAAATTTCTGTGCGTCGTTATCCCAAAATCGCCCGCCCTGGTCCACAATGTAGCTGTAGAAGAACATGGGGTCGTTAGATTCCTGGAATGAGAGACCGCCACGGACGAGTTTATCGCCCTCGTATTTGGCTAATTTTTTCCCATAACTTAACAGTTGATCCATATTCTCAAATTTGGTTATTACCGGAAGGCCTGCCTCTTTTAGATGATCAACATTAACAACAAGTCCTACTTCGCCCGGAGGATCGGGAATGCTGATTGCCCAGATCTGTTCGTCAATATGACACTGAATATAATTTTCCGGAAGGTGATTTTTCTTTACCTCTTCCGTGGTTACTACATCCGGTGAAAGCGCCTGTAGGTTACCGGGAACCACCCATTCGGTAATCGTAGTACCCGGAGTTGTGAATGCCTGTGCCCCTTTCCCGGAACTCAATGACGAGCGCATTTTAGAAACCAGGTCCGGCTGGCCGGGCTGTGGTTCCAGGGTCACTTCCACATCCGGATTGTTTTTATTAAATACTTCAATTACGTTGGTAAAACCGTTTACGTGGGGATCAAATGCCATGCACCAGACAGTGATCTTCGTCTTTTCCTGCTTTGGCTGTGCGGCTTTAGTCCCTTCCTTTGTTCCTCCCGCGAACATGAGTGCGGTGCTTATAAACAGTACTGCCAGAACCATCAGGCATACTTTCATTTTGGATTTTTTCATCCCATCCTCCTTGAAAAATTTT
>SPDA01000329.1 GCA_004525155.1 Spirochaetales bacterium | reverse complement strand
GATTACCGGCGTCGCCCTGCGCGGCAGAAAAACCGGCCGTATCTGCAGCGCTTCGGAGTTAACGGAAGTCACCTTCAGGCCCCTGACGGAGGAAGATCTTTCATGGTACTTAAGCTCCGGAGAGTGGTCGGACGCGGCGGGCGCCTACAAAATCCAGGGGAAAGGCGAATGCCTCGTATCAGGAATTTACGGCTCCTACAGCAATGTCATGGGCTTGCCATTACCTCTGATTTATGGCATGCTCAGGGCGGAAGAATTTCCACTAATCATCCCGACTCTTCAGGCGTCATCGACACCTTCAGAGTTGCGAGAATAAGAGAAGGAAGCGGCAATGAAATATTGTGCCGCAACAGGAGGAAGCTTTGGCAGTTGTTACCATGAAAAATCTGCTCGAGTCCGGAGTGCATTTCGGACACCAGACAAAACGTTGGGATCCCAGAATGAAGAAATTCATTTTCGCGGAAAGAAACGGGATCCATATCATCGATCTTCAGAAAACGATTACGGCAATCAAGGACGCATACGAAATCGTGAGAAAAACCGTGCTTGACGGAAAATCAGTACTTTTTGTCGGCACCAAGAAACAGGCACAGCAGGCTGTCGAAAGGGAAGCAAAACGCTGCGGCATGTTTTACGTTAACAACCGGTGGCTCGGCGGAATGCTGACCAATTTCACGACGATCAAAAAATCGATACTGCGGCTCAAGAAAATCGAAAAGATGGAGATCGACGGAACTTTTGAAAGTCTCACCAAAAAGGAAATATCCATCCTCAACAAGGAGCGGACCCGCCTTGAAAAAAACCTGGGGGGCATCAAGGAAATGAAGGACCCTCCCGGCATCATTTTCATCGTTGACACGAGGAAGGAACAGATTACCGTTGCAGAGGCCAACAGGATGGAAATCCCCATAATCGCCATCGTTGACACGAACTGCAATCCCGAAGGCATCGACTATCCCATTCCAGGCAACGACGATGCCATCCGGGCCATTACCCTTTTTACGCAGATTATAGCCAATGCCGTAGTGGAAGCGGACAAGGAAATCGGCCTTCAGGTAATCGAGACCCTGCAGGAAGACGAACAGGTGGACGAGGAAAGCATCCTCACCCTGGCGGAGAACAAGGAAAAAGAGATCGAAACCGTCCCCCTCGGGGAAACGATTGCCGTGACCGCGGAGGCGCCGGTTCAAGAGGAAGTTTCCTTTACCCAGGAAGATTATTCCGACTACAACCCCGATCCCGATCAGGTAAAAACCGAAAAAACCGAAACGGAAGAAAAAGTTTCCGTTATCGTTGACGAAGATAAATATTACGAGGAATAGGAGACAATAATGGCAGTAAATTCAGCGGACGTAAAAACGCTGCGTGATAAAACAGGCGCCGGCATGATGGACTGCAAGAAGGCCCTAGAGGAAGCGGGCGGCGACTTTAAAAAAGCCGAAAGAATATTGAAGGAACTCGGTCTGGCTGCAGCAGCAAAACGCAGCGGACGTTCCATGAACGAGGGAAGAGTTTTTACGGCCATAGATGGCACCAAGGCCGGAGTCATCGAGCTGTCCTGCGAAACCGATTTCGTCGCGAGAAACGAGGAATTTATAATCCTCGGCAGCGAAGTGGTCAAATCGGTCGCTGCGAACCAGCTTACCGAGGTGACGGATGTCCTCAATCTCAAGGTGCAGGAGCTGGCCGGAAAATTGAAGGAAAACATTTCTTTCAGACGCTGCAAAAGCATGTCCGCGGGAGAAAACGAGTTCCTCACCACCTACATTCACGGTGAAGGAAGAATCGGCGTTATTATCAAAATGCAAGCAGGAAAACCGGAAGCCCTTCAGAATGAAAAGGTGAAGGCTTTCGCATTCGATCTCGCCCTTCACGTGGCCGCCTTCAACCCCAGATACCTGTCGCCCGAAAAGGTCGCCCCGGACTATATCAGGGAACAGGAGGAGATTTTCAAAAAACAGGCCGAAGGCATGGACAAGCCGGAGCAGGTAATACAGGGAATCATAAAAGGCAAGATCAACAAGCATCTTTCCGAAATCTGCCTTGTAAACCAGGGTTTTGTAAAAGATGAAAAACAATCCGTCCAGAAAGTAATGGAAGCCACCGGCAAAGAGGCCGGCACGACATTATCGTTAAAGGATTTCATATACTTCAGTGTCGGAGAAGAACTGGAGTAGTCCTATGGAGAAGATAAAATCCGATACCAGGGATAGAATGAAAAAAAGCATCGGAAGCCTGCACGACGATTTTAACACGATCCGCACCGGCAGGGCTTCCGCCTCGCTTTTCGACAAAATACGGGTTGACTATTACGGTGAGCCAACGCCCTTGAACCAGGTGGCAACCGTTTCCATTCCGGAGGCGCGTCTCGTGGTGATCCAGCCCTGGGACAAGGCGGCCCTTCCGGAAATTGAAAAAGCCATTCAGAAATCGGAACTTTCTCTCAACCCCAGCAATGACGGCAAGGTCATCCGGATCAGCATCCCCCCCCTTACCGAGGAGCGGAGAAAGGAATTCGTGAAAGTGGCCAAGAACATGGCAGAACAGTGCAGGGTCGCCATCCGGAACGTGCGGCGGGATGCCAACGAAGATCTTAAAAAGAAACAGAAGGAAAGCAGTATTACGGAAGACGATTTCAAGAAAGGCACTGATGAAATCCAGAAAATGACGGACGAATTTATCAAAGAAATAAATGACCTGCTGGAAGCGAAAGAAAAAGAAATCATGGAAGTTTGATGTCCCGCACGCAGGATAAAACTGGAATGGCCATTCCGGCCCATGTGGGAATAATCATGGATGGCAATGGGAGATGGGCCACCCAGCGCAATCTCAAGCGCACATCCGGTCACAGGGAAGGTCTGAAGACGGCCAAACGCATCGTAAAAGCCGCTTCTGAAATCGGAATTAAGTATATTACGCTCTATGTCTTCTCAACTGAAAACTGGCAGCGCGCGGCCGGTGAGGTTTCCTTTCTCATGCGCCTAATCAGGACGCATCTGAAAAAAGAGTACGAATTTTACCGAAAAAACTTCATCCGCGTTGTACACAGCGGCAATATCATCGGGCTGCCCCTGGACGTGCAGCGCGAGATCCGCACGGTGACTGAAGCCACCTCCCATTTTACCGGTCTCACGGTCAATCTTGCCATAAACTACGGCGGCAGGGACGAGATCGTGAGGGCCTTCAACAGGCTGCTTGAAGGGAGGCTTAACGCCGGCGGCGGGCTGGATTCCGTCACTTCAGCCGATGTGGCGGCGAACCTGGACTGTCCCGAGTTACCGGAAACGGACCTCATTATAAGAACCGGAGGGGAGAAACGGACAAGTAATTTTCTTATCTGGGAAAGCGCCTATGCCGAACTCTATTTCAGCGGCAAGCTCTGGCCGGACTGGGACAGGGACGATCTGATAGAGGCAATCAGGGACTATGCCGCCCGTGATCGGCGGTTCGGCAAGACATAATGAAATCCGCTGTAAGCCGGTTGCTGTTATTTTTCCTGGCCGTTCCCGCCATACTCTGCCTGGTAATTTTTCTGCCCTTCCGCAACAATCTCGCCTTTGCCCTGCTCTGTCTCGGGTTTTCGTGTCTCGGTACCCTCGAATTATCCGCAATGCTCAAGGAGAAGGGGATCGTTTTTCCTGTCTGGTACTCCCTGATCCTGGGTCTCATGCTGGTTCTCGCGTCGGCTGTATCCCTGCATTTCAGGCTGCAGCGGGACCTTACGGGCCTAGTGACCGTCCTTGGATTTATCATCATTCTGTCAGGTTCGATATTTCCGCATAAAAACAATTCTTTCGAAAAAAACATTCACGATATCGGCGGCGGACTTCTCCTTTTCGTTTATCCAGGATTTTTTATGGCTTACCTTATC
>SPDA01000003.1 GCA_004525155.1 Spirochaetales bacterium | reverse complement strand
GGGAGCAAAGGCCCCCGGATACTGGTCGCCTTTCGTGGAGAAAGGAAAGAAAACGGACCTGACCCTCCGGCTGGCGGAACCGGACGGGAAAATACATACCGCTGGCAGTGAGGTAATCCTCGAGCTGTATCACACCACCTGGAAACTCGCACAGCAGCAGGGCGTGTATGATTACATCAATTCGCGTTGGGAAGAGGTGCGGGATCTCGAAAGCAGTGCGGCTGTTAAACTGACCGGCGGGGAAGGTGCGGTGTCCGTAACCCCGGCCGAGAGCGGGTCCTATACGATCCGTCTGACGGCGCGCGACGAACAGGACCGGACAGCGGTCACCGAGTTGTCCTTTTACGCCACCGGCGCCGACTGGATTCGCTGGGGAGCGGACGACATGACGGAAATCGGTCTTGAGCCTGATAAACCCCTGTACAAACCGGGAGACACGGCAAAGCTCCTGCTTAAGACTTCGCTTCCCGAAGGATATTATCTCGTTACCGTGGAAAGGGAGGGTATCTACAGCGAGAAGGTCATGCACATCAAGGGTTCCGCGAACCTTATAGACATTCCCGTTGAGGAGGCGTATCTGCCCATCGTATACGTGTCCGTCGCTTCCTATTCAAGAAGGACCAGGGAACCGGACCATACCTATTTCGAGCCGGACCTGGACAAGCCCAAGGGTTATTTCGGCATGGCAACACTGCTGGTGGACACCGGATCGAGGATGATCGATATCAAGGTGGATTCCGCTGAACCTGTCTACCTGCCGGGGGGTGAGGCCCAGGTGACGCTTACCGCTACGAGCGGCGGGAAGCCGGTGGAAGGCGCCGACCTGACCTTCCTGGCGGTGGACAGGGGGGTTCTCGATCTCATCGACTATCATGTGCCGGATCCCCTTAAATTTTTCTATTCCACCTACCGCTTTCCCCTTGGTGTTCTCGGCGCGGATTCCAGGTCCCTGCTTATCGACCCGGTTACCTATCAGGTTAAAAACCTCCACGGCGGGGACAATGGAGGCAAGGACGGAGAAGAGGAAGCGGGGGAGGACGGAAAAAGCCTTGCGGAACGGAAGGATTTCAACCCGACAGCGGTTTTTCTGCCTTCCCTGAAAACGGATAAAAACGGGAAGGCGGTAGTCACCTTCAAACTGCCCGATACGCTCACGACCTACCGCTTAACCGCCCTTGCAGCAAAGGGAAACCGGTTCGGCACGGCCGAGGAGGAGATAAAAGTACAGAATCCCATAAACGTAAAAACCGCGTTTCCCCGGAAGCTCCGCTACAGGGACACGGCAATCGGCAGCATACTGCTCACGAATCTGCAGAACAGGCCGAACAAGGTTACCGTAACCGTAAGTTTCGACATTCTGGAAATTGACGGCGAGAATTCCTACACCCTGACCATTCCAGCCGCCAGGACCCTGGAAGTGCCCTTCATGTTTCTCGCGGTCAAGCCGGGCACGGCGACCGTAACGGTTACCACGGAATCGGGCGTGCTCAACGAAAAATTGACGGAAACGCTCGTCGTGGAAAAGCCCTACGTTTTTGAGTCCTTCACGACCATAGGCAGGACATCGGAAAAGGGGACTTCGGGGCAGGGCGCCTCGGAGGAAGGGTTTATCATTCCATCCTACATAGAGGATGAACAGGGGTCCCTGTCCATAACAGCGGCAGGGTCGAGGCTCGCCTCCCTCAAGGATGCGGTCAATTACGTGTTCACCTATCCTTACGGATGCATGGAACAGCGGTCGAGCAGAATGCTGCCTCTCGTTCTCTTCGGCGACTATATCGACGATTTCGGCCTTGCAGCGGAGGTGAAGGACCCTAAAAAAACCGTGGAAGAAGAGCTCGCTTTCTGGGCAAAGTTCCAGAAGGAGGACGGCGGCTTTCCCTTCTGGCTGGAGGATACCTATTCGGGGTCCTCGTATTATGTTTCACTCAGGGTGGCGCACATCCTGTACCACGCGAAACGCAAGGGTTACGCTGTACCCCCCTCCCTCAATACGGCCGGCCTGCTTCGATACCTGCAGAACCCGGGGAGCTCGGTTTCAAATTCCGACTATCTGATGATCTATAAAATCTATGTTCTTTCACTTCACGGCGTGGATGCGGTCCGGGAAGCGAACAGGTATTTCGCGAAGGGGGACGGCATCGGCCTGTCCGGCTACGGTCTCCTCGGCCTCGCATACCTGAACACCGGCAACAGGGATAGGGCGCTGGAGTGCCTGGCGGCTGTCAAACGGTTTATCCGTCCCGGGACCCAGACCATCGATCTGACCGATACCTACGAAACAGGATATTTTTACAATTCCCAGGTGGAACAGCTTTCGCTTCTCCTCATGCTGCACGCGCAGCTGGAGGATACCACCGACATGACCACAAGGATTGTCACCACCCTGATGCAGAGGCAGAAAAACGGCTACTGGTACAATACGGCGGATACCAGCTGGGCGCTGCAGGCCTTCGCGAGTCTTATGGAGCAGGGAGCAGACGGCATGCCCGATTTCAAGGCAGCCGTTACGCTGGAGAATACGGAGCTCATGACAGCGTCCTTCTCAAGCCCGGCCGACCCCCCTCAGGGCAGGATATTCGCCCTGAATGCTCCGCCTCTTGCTTCCTTTAAAAAGGACACGATGTATCCCCTTCGCTTTGCCCTGACGGGAAAAGGCACCCTGTTTTATACTGCCACCCTCAAGTACGCCGTGCCTGCCGAAATTACCGATGCCAGGGACGAGGGCCTGGGCGTTCTAACGGAAATAACCGATCTCGAGGGCAGGATTGTTGCGGGTAACAGTCTCGAGGCGGGAAAAACCTACAGGATGAGGGCAGTGATCTCCAGTCCCAAAAGGCGGGCCTATCTCGCGTTGCGTCTGCCCGTTCCTTCGGGCGCGGACATTCTCGATACGTCCTTTGTCACTACTGCCCGTTACAAGGAATTGGATAAACCGGCGACGGATGAGAATGGTTACGATGAGTACGGCTACGATGATGATTATTATTACTACGCCTCCCGCCCCAGGGAGAAAATACTGGACAACGAGGTGCAGTATTTCTGGGACGATTTTCCCCAGGGTAAACAGGAGGTGAGCCTTTTATTCCGGACCCTGAACCGGGGCGTGTATCCCACGCCGCCGGCCGCGGCGGAATGCATGTACGAACCTGAAATTTTCGGCAGGACGGAAGGGAGAATCTATTTTATCGATACCGGGAAATAGTTTCAGGTTATCGAAAGCCGCCAGACCGCGCTGCGGCAGGAGCCGTAGGCCTCGCTGAAGGATTGGTCCCTGGTAAAGGTAAAGATATCCTCCTCCCGGGTTTCGGAGGGGGATATCCTGAACCGCATTACCGGATTTTTTATCAGGACGATAATTTCCTCGAGGGTCATGCCCTTCGACAGCAGGTAGCGGCAGAAGGTGAGGTCGTTAAGCGGTACGTGTGAACCGTCCCCTCTGTAGAGGTAGCCGATGGCATCGAGGACCTGTTCGAAAGGTCCCTTGGAATAATGAAATACCCTGCTTAAGGGTTTTTCCGGATGTAAAATATCCTCCCTTGTCAGCGCTTCGCCCATGCGGGAAATCATGAGGTGTATGCCTTCGAAGGACAGGTTTGTTCTGAAAATCATCACTGCCACGTCCGTCTGATTGTTGTTCCGGTGAAGAACGGCAGGCAGGTCGTAGTTTAATATGTAATAACCCCTGTAGCTCTTGATGCTCTGCCCGTTCAGCACAAGCATGCTTGACTGGGGGACGCGCAGCCTGAAGAGTTCGTCACAGGTCATGCCCAGAACCTCGAGCGCCTCGAAAGCTCCCAGGAGCTGCGCGTCCTCGAAAGATACCTTGAAATAATCCTGGAACCGCTCCTTCATCCATCCGGTAAACACGCTTTTGCCTTTGACGGTAAAAAAGAGTTTTGCCGCGTAGTGTTCCTCCACGATTTTTCTGCTGACTATGAAATCCCCGGGAATGTTCGCGAGATAGACGAGGGATACCCTGCTTTTATACTCGGCGTTGTCATGAATAACGCGGAAAAGTATGCTTTCGACTCTTACGCCGTTTGTCTCCGGCCGGAGATAAACGAATATGTCCTGGCAGTCCAGGGCGGGACAGGCCCCTTCGTAGGGTACGATCACGGTCGGCAGGCGGCCGTCGCCTGTTCCGTCTGAATTTTCAGCACTCATGGCAATCATAATAATGATAAAGGCAGATTGAATAAAGTAACATTGGAGAGCAGGTAAACCGGTTATCGTATGATGAGGCTCAGGATTATAAACCCCAGAATACTGTTGCCGATGAGCCCGGTAAAAAAGGAAGCCATGGATAGAAACTCGAAAATCCTCGCCTGCCGCGAGCATTCTCCGGCAAGCTCGCCGGGATTACCCGGCAGAATTACATGTTCCGCAAGGGGGTCCGCAGGCGGACCCAGGGGCATCCGGGAATCCCCGCTGTCCGCCGGGGTTCCGAATTCGTAGTACTCCCCGGTTCCTCCTGTCCTGCGAAGCAGTTTTTCCGCGACCGAACAGTAGCGTATTCCCGCCCCGCTTCCGGGAGCCTCCGTGCCCGGCAGTATTCTGCAGGCGTATTCTCCCCCGTTGGGAAGCGGCGCTTTTATCTGGATCCCGTACTTCAGCCGGTCCGGCTGAAAGCCTCCGGGTCCGGTGTTCATGAAATACCGCAGGGGCAGCTTGACCAGGTCCCGTTCCGCCCGTAAGACCCTCGATTTTCTCCATAAATTTTTATAGATAAAATAAAAGAATATTCCGGGCGGAAATAAAACGATGGCCGGTACGAGGCTGAGGCAGATGGAAAAGATTGAATAAAAATGGAGAAAAGGATTCCGCAGATAGGAATACGCCAGGATGAATAAAGCAAAAGCCCCGATGGAAAGTGATACCGGCGTAAACTGGTTCCAGTACTCGTTTTTCTGCCTGCCGCTGCGGATTGCCCTGGCCAGCAGTGATTCCTCTTCCCCGTCATACAGAATGACGGTCAAGGGTGTTTCTTTTTCGTTCCTGAACACCACCCGCCCCTTGGCGGAGTACAGGGCGCCGGCTATAAACATCTTTGTTCCCTCGGGAAGGGAAAATATCTTGTTCCAGTCGAAACGCTGCGGCATTTCGTCCGCCGGTATATCGTCCATCCTGGCATTATCTCCCGGCTCCGAAGGATTCAGGAAACTCGGTATGCTGTAAACGGAGCAGTATTTAAGGTCCGCACTCACGGAAATGTGACGGTTCCGCAGCCATATGAGATCGTCCTGGATGGCTTCGAGGCTTCCAAAAAAACGGTAATACCCGAGAAATCCTGTATTTTCATCGGCGGGGGCCGCCGGGGCCTCGGTGTACTGAAGAAGAGGGGTCAGGGAAGCCCGGATTATCCGGTTTCGAAACCCTCTACACCGGTTTCGAACATGGAAAGCTCCCCATCCCGGTATAAGAATGTAAAAAATGAGCGCTATAAGAAGAGGAACCGTAAGTTGAAACATGTATACCCTTGAACATTCAGGAAAAAAATCTTAATCTCACTATACCATGATTGAGGCCGTTGTTGTAGGCTCCATGTTTACAAACGCATATGTGTTCACTACCGGGGATCTGTGCATCCTCATCGATCCGGGCGGCGACGGGGAAAAGCTTATCGCCATTCTGGATCGTATGTCCCTGGTGCCTGACGCGGTGTTGTGTACTCACGGACATCTGGATCACATTGCCGCCCTGGGGCAGGCAATGAATCATTTTCTCGCCCTCGGTAAAAAACCGAAAGTTGCGGTGCACGAACTGGACTGCAAATATTTCGGAACCCAGGCGTACGAGTCTCATAAACGGAGTTTTGAGGGGCTCGGCATCATGGGGGAGGGTTATTTCGAGTCGCTGTTCATGCCGGTGCCGGACCCGGAGGTTATCCTCCGGCATGATTCTCTTTTTCTGGATTCATCCCTGAAGATCCTGCATACCCCCGGCCACACAAGGGGAAGCATCTGTCTGTATGTACCGGAAGAAGGGATCCTCTTCAGCGGGGATACGCTTTTTCAGGAGGGTATCGGAAGGACCGATCTTCCCGACGGGGATTCGGCCAGCATTCTGAAAAGTATCGGGGAGTACATCCTGCCTCTGCCGCCGGACACAAGGATTTTTCCGGGTCACGGAAATGAGACAACCATCAAGTGGGAAAAACGGCATAACCCTTTTCTCTACTGAATACCGCCGAGCTGACCGCAGGCGCTGTTTATGCTCACTCCCCTGGTCATCCGTCTTGTAACGCTTATCCCTTCACTTCGCAGCGCGCGCACGAACTCTTCGGTCCTCACGGATTCCGGCCGTTCAAAAGGAAGACCCTTCACCGGATTCCATGGAATGATGTTTATCAGGCAGTCGAGTCCCCGGATAAATTCAAGCAGCTTCCGCACCTCGTCCCGTCCGTCGTTTATGCCCTTGAGCAGAACGTATTCGAGGGTAATGCGGCTTTCTTTTTCTTTCTGGAAGGCAAGAAGGCTTTTTTTGAGCCGCGGCAGCGTGTTTGTCCGCGCCGCCGGTATAAGCGATTCCCTTTTTCCCTGATCGGCTGTTATGAGGGAAAGGGCAAGCCGTACGGAAGGAGTTTCCAGGGCAAGCCTTTCGATTCCTTCCGAAAGTCCGCAGGTGGACACGGTTATCCGTTTGTAACCCAGGCCGCAGCCTGAAGGTTCGTGCAGGATCCTGACAGCCTTCATGAGATTTTCAAAGTTTACGAGAGGTTCCCCCATGCCCATGAACACAATGTTTCCGATGGTTTCGTCCTGCTTCCTTGCGTGGAGGAATTGTTCCACGATTTCATGGGTCTCGAGCTGCCTGGAAAGTCCCAGGGTTCCGGTTTTGCAGAAGGCGCAGCCCATGGCACAGCCAGCCTGGCTTGAAAGGCAGGCCGTCCTCCTGCCCGTTTTGTCCTCGAGGATGACAGTCTCCACCACGAAGCCGTCGGAACACTTGAGACGGAGCTTGACCGTGCCTTTGCCGTCCTTCAGGGATTCCAGGTGTTCCGTGGTGTACTGCCTTGCGCGGTCCTCAAGGAGCTTTCGTAAATCCAGGGGGAGGTCGCTCATTTCGCTTACGGGTTTGAGTAGACGCTGATGCCCGGCGAATATCTGTTTTCCCCGGAAGGCCGGGGTAATGCCGAAAGTTTCCGTTATCTCGTGAGGCAGAAGTCCCGAAAGAGGGATCAGGGACGGCGGTTTTTCATCATTCAGCTGCGGTGTTTTATCGATTCTATCATCTCCAGAACATGGACATTCCTGATTCCCTGACGCTGGAATTCCATGAGTATTTCAAGGGCCTTGTCCTTTCTGTTCAACCTGAGGTAGCATTCGGCGATTTCCGAATAGAGCCTGTGATTTTTGGGATCGTTCTGTATGAGGTTGAACATGGAGCTTATGGCCTCCTCATACTTTCCGTGGGTTTTATTGATAAGAGCCAGACCAAGTATGGCGTATACATCGAACTCTATATTGAGCGCCTTCTTGTAATACTCCTCCGCCTCTTCATACTTTCCCAGGCCCCGGTACGCGTCGCCCACCCTTGTCAGAATTACCTTGTTATGCGGATCGAGTTTCAGAATCTTTAGCCAGTTTTCAAGGGACTTTTCCTGAATATTCAGGCCCCGGTAGCAGTCCGCGATACCGAAGAGGGCGTAAAAGTTGTTCGACTCCATGGCCAGAGCCTTTTCGAAATACACGAGGCCGTTCTTGAAGGTTTTGAGCTTCCTGTGGCAGTTCCCAAGGGATGTATAGATGCGGATGTCCGAGTCGTTCTTGTGCAGGTCCACCATCCTTTCCCAGTATCTAAGTGCTTCCTGATATTCCTTGAAGTCGTAGTGAAGATGTCCCAGGCCTATGAGGGCATAGGCATTGTCGTTTTCCATTTCCAGCACCCGCAGATAGATCTCCCTGGAGTGCCGGAAATCCCTTACCTTTCTGTAGGCGTCCGCCACGCGCGTCAGAACCGTAACGTTTGTGTTGTCGTGCTGAAGATATTTTTCCCAGATTTTGATGGCCTGGTTGTAATGATTCAAGGCCTTGTAGCAGTCCGCCAGGCCGAAAAGGGCGTAATTGTTTCCGGGATGATGTTCCAGGCAGGACTGGTAGAAATCAATGGCGTGCTTAAAATCATGGCGCTTCCTGGCTGCGTCTCCCAATCCCACGAGGGCGTAATTGTTTCTTGGATCGATACCGAGTATGCTGAAGAATGCCTCATTCGCCTCTTTCAGGAGGTTTTCCTTTAACAGCTGATAGCCGCGTTTGGAAAGTTCCGAGATTTCGTTAAGCTGTATTTCTGTAATGTCTTCATGCATCGATTTCTTCCTTTTCGGTTTTCAGCCAGTGCTGTACTACCATCGCCATGGATTCGATCATGCGCTCTTTTTTGGCCGGCGCGGGAGCCAGTACGTACATCCTGAAAGCTTCGATAAATTTATTTTCACTGTAATACAAGTCCCCGACACGGATAATTCCGTCCGAATATCCGGTGGTCAAAAAAATCCGTTTTGCCTGTTCTACTTCCCCTTTGTTGTAAAGTTCGTTTCCCCTGCGGATAAGACCGATACGCTGCTCAGCGGTGAGAGAACTCAGCCTCTGGGATGTAAGTTTGATAAATCCGTGGTCAGGTATATTTTTTAATGCCTCTTTTATATCCATTCGTCAATATTTCAGCAATTGCGTAAAAAGTATAGTTTAAGGCCGGGGAAAATTCAATATCATATTTTTTCTGCGAATTCTATTATTCTCTGCGCCACTCCATTCTGATCGAGATTATCCGTATCGATAACAAGATCCGCGAAAGTGTAGCTATCGTTGTCAATTCCGTAGAGCCGTTTATAGCGGTTCGTGTCCCGCGCGTCTCTTTCCGCCATTTCGCGGGATACATTCTCGAAACTTCCCCCTTCCCGGTTGAAAATACGCTGTGCGCGTACCCGGGGAGCTGCCGTGAGATAGACCTTGAGATCCGCATCCTTCAGGAGCCATATCGCGAGCCGCGAGCCGAGGACGCATTGTCCTCCCCGGGCCAGTTCCATCTGTTTTTCGTCCACAAAATAATCGAATTGAGGATCCTTCTCCGCGAGCAGGCACAGGCTTTTAAAATCCATGTTCCTTTCATCCGCGAGTGTGTGAAAAGTGTAGTTTATTATGCGCAGTCCGATGGCTTCGGCTACCAGCCTGCTGACCGTGGTGTTTCCGCAGCCGCTTTTACCCGAAATGGCAATAGTGTTTTTATTCGACATTGCGCAGCTGCTCCCGGATATTTTCCAGAGTATCCTTCATTTCAATGACTGCCTGGTTTATTTCGAGAATCGTGCTTTTTGATGCCATGGTGTTGATCTCTCTGTTAAGTTCCTGACAGATGAAATCGAGTTTTTTCCCCAGGCCGTGCCCCCCGCTTTCCGCTGCCGCTTCCGCAGCGCCGGGAGAATCGAGGTAGGTCCGCAGTTCCTTGAGGTGACCCCGGGTCCGCACTATTTCCTCGTTGACGCTGTATTTTACGAGAAGCAGCGCGGTTTCCGTGAGAATTCTCGCCTCATCCCCGGGATTGGCGAACAGGGTTTTCAGTTTCTGTTCCAGCATTTCCCGAATCGAAGTTGCCATCCGGGAAGCGAGCCCCTCAATTATTTCCAGGGCTGCCTCAAACCGCCCTATCTGGTTAACCATATCCGCCCTTAGGGCGTCCCCTTCCCTTTGCCTTGATTCCCCGAAGGATTCGAGCACCTCCCGGAAAAGGGGTTCTATCGCCTGCCAGAGACTTTCGACCTGCCGGTGCTTTATTTTTTTTAAGATTTCCTCGCTTCCAATGAGGTGGGAGAGCTTGACGCTGTCATCTATTCCGGATTCCCTGATCAGGTCTGAATATGCGGCCATATAGGAGGCGAGGGCGGTTTTATCGATCTTGAGGTCGATGTTTTCCTCGAGCTCCCGTACTTTTACCACGGCTTCCACCCGGCCCCGGGCGGTTTTCGACGCGATCAGTTCCCTTATCCGCGGTTCCAGGGGGGAGATGACAGGTGAGGAACTGACGATGATGTCGAGATACCTGTTGTTGTAGGACTTTATTTCTATCAGGACATGCAGTCTTTCGTTCTGTGTTTCTCCGTAACCGAAGCCGGTCATGCTGTTTATGCGGCCCCTGCTCATGATTGTCCTCCGAAGGCGCTGTACAGGGCATGGCAGAGTTTCCAGTTGTCCCCGGCACCCATTGTAATAAACAGGTCTCCGGCTTGCAGGAAACCTTGAAGGAATGGTAACGCATCCATAACTTCTTCGAAATAGTAGACCTCTTCACGCAGGTCACGCACGGCCTTGTAGAGGTCCCTTCCTGTCACCCGGCCGCTGTCTTTTTCCCTGGCGGATGCGTAGATCTTGTGAAGGACGACGGCATCCGCGTACGTCAGACTCGAGGCAAAATCAGGGAGAAGCTTTTTCGTTCTGGAATAGGTGTGCGACATGAAATCGACAACAATGCGCCTGTTTCCGTAAAAATCTTTCAGACCTTTAAGGGTCGTTTCCATGGCCGTGGGGTGGTGACCGTAATCATCCATAAAAAGGATCCCCCCGGCCTCGCCGACAATTTCGGATCTCCTCCTGGTCCCCCTGAAATCCGCAAGCGCCCTGCTGATGACTTTCTCGTCGGCTTCTGTACACACGCCCCGTTCCTGTTCCAGTATCCGGCCCGCCGCCGCCGCAGCCGCAGCCGCGTTTTTAACATTGTGGCTTCCCGGTACATGCAGGGAAAAGGGTACGCGCATGCCCTGGAGCCTGAACCTGGTCTCTCCCGTGCCGGCGGATATTTCCTGAATGCGGAAGGCGCCTGAAGCTTTTTCCCCATAGGGCGTAAGGGTAAGGTCGCCCCGGCCTTCAGCGATGCCTTCGGCTGCCTGGCAGGCGCCAATGTCATCAGCGCAGTAGATGAGAACGCCCCCCGGCGGAAGGCTGCGGCCGTAGGCAACGAAGGCGGAGAGAATATCGTCATAATCCCTGAAATAATCGAGGTGGTCCGGCTCCACGCTGGTAATCACCACGCACGATGGATGAAACGAGAGAAAGTGCCGGCGGTATTCACAGGTTTCGGCCACCAGGTAGGTGCCGCCGAGAAGGAGGGTGGAGCGGTCGCCGAAATCGCGCGCTGCGGAGCCTGCAATGACGGTTACCGGCAGGCCCAGGGCCTTTAATATGGTTCCCGTCATGGCAGTGGTGGTGGTCTTGCCGTGAACGCCCGCAATACCTGTCGATACCGCCTCCTTCGAGAGCAGGCCGAGGGCTTCCGGGTAGGAGAGCAGGGGAATGCCGCGGCCCGCCGCTTCAACCAGTTCTTCGTGGGAGGATGGATCGTAAGCCGCTGAATATACGACAAGGTCTTCAGTTCCTGCGATGTTCGCGGCCGAGAAACCGTTGACAAAGGGTATCCGGAGACTGCCGAGCACCTCTTCCGTATAGAAGTGATCCGCCACATCGGAACCGCGGACGCTGGCGCCCCTCGCCTGCAATACCTCCGCCAGCGCGGACATGCCTGTGCCCTTTATACCTACCATATGAATATGTTTTGCCGTGATGGCTGATGAACCGCTACGCTCCGACACGAGACCATCATAAAGACAAAGTATTATTTTTTCAATAAACCTTTGGTTTAAAAATGCCTACAATAAACTATTGACTAACTTGATTAATATCAGTATGTTATCCAAAATTTGTCTTAGGAGTACACAATGGAAAAAATTGTCGTGCGTGAAAAGGAGGAGCCTCCAAGTGCTGAACGGTCGGAACGCTCAGGGTCCGATAACGATGAAAAGCCTCCAAGTACAGGCATTGCCGTACAGGCAATAAATCCCGCCATTCAGGGCCATCAACAAGCCCTGAGTAACAGCTATCTATTAAAAACACCAAAATCAATAAAAATCAGCATTCCCCCTCACCATCAGGGTATTGTCGGAAAAAAGACACTGGAATTCAAAAAAAAGTATTTTCCCGGCGTTACCAGGTTCGAGTGGAATGACTGGCGCTGGCAGTTGAAACACAGGATCACAAGCGCCGCTGGGCTTTCGAGGTTCATGACGCTGTGGGACCAGGAGATCGAAGCAATGACCGGAGACGGTAAGCAGTTTCCGGTATCCATAACTCCTTTTTACGTCAGCCTCATCGCGGGGAGCATGCCCGATTATCCTCTGAGGATGTCGGTTGTGCCGACGTGCTCCGAACTGGTTGTCTCGCCTCTGGATCGCATCGACCCGCTGGAGGAACACCATGACAGTCCGTGCGACGGTCTGGTGCACCGGTATCCAGATCGGGTTCTGTTTCTGGCTACCGACTTCTGTTCAACCTACTGCAGGTATTGCACCCGCTCCAGAATCGTGGGAAGGGATGATCATTTCATGTCTACCATTGACAGGTGGGAGAAAGCGGTTGCCTACATCGAGGAGCATACGGAAGTTCGGGACGTGCTCATATCCGGCGGCGATCCACTGACCCTTTCCACGGAACGGCTTGAGTGGCTTATATCCCGTATCCGCAGGATACAGCATGTGGAGATTATCCGCATGGGTACGAAAGCGCCTGTGGTCCTGCCGCAGCGCATCACGAAGCAGCTGTGCGCGATGCTGAAAAAGTATCACCCCCTGCTGATGAGCATCCACTTCACCCATCCCGATGAACTGACTCCGGAAACCGTCGAAGCCTGCGGGCGCCTTGCGGACGCCGGCATCCCCCTCGGCAGTCAGACAGTGCTTCTCAAAGGCGTAAACGATTCAGTGGACGTCATGAAAAAACTGATGCAGGGTCTTCTCAAGGCCAGGGTAAAACCCTACTACCTTTACCAGTGCGACCCCGTTGTCGGCACTTCCCATTTCCGGACCACTGTAGAGAAGGGGATCGAAATTATAAGCGGTCTCCAGGGACACACCACAGGTTACGCGGTTCCGACTTTCGTGGTCGACGCCCCCGGCGGCGGCGGGAAAATTCCCGTTTATGCCAACAGGGTGGCAGGCAGGCAGGGTTCAGATCTGCTCCTGACCAATTACGAAGGCAAGGTCTACTCATACCCCGACCCGGAAGGAAGACTGGGCAGCATGTGAGGAGCATTCGGGAAATCAGATTAAATAACAGTATGGAATCGTCAGGAAGGCGCCGCTTGCCGGGTAAACCACCGGGGGCGGCGTTTTTACTGTCAGTTACGGAGCTTTAAAAAGGATGTCGAAGGCATCCACGGCAATCTGCAGTTCCTCATTCGTGGGAATGACGGCAATTGTTATGGGGGAAAAGGGCGTGGAAATGACGGCCTTCATGGACCCGTTATCCTTGTTTTTACTGTAATCCATAAACATGCCGAGGTTTTCCAGCCTGTGGCAGATGCGCTCCCGCATCCGGAACCCGTGGGTGCCGATACCGCCGGTGAATACCAGTATATCCACTTTGACAATATTGGCCGCGTAGGCTCCGATATATTTTCTGATCCGGTAGGCATAGACTTCGAGAGCCTCTTTGGCGTTACTGTCGCCCCTTTCTACCGCGGCCTCAAGGTCCCGCAGATCGTTCGAAATGCCGGACAGACCCAGGAGCCCGCTTTTCTTGTTCAGCATGTCGTTCAGGTCCTTCTCCGTGTAACCCCTTTCAAGAAGAAAGAAAATGATGGCGGGATCGATGTCGCCGGACCTGGTGCCCATCATGAGCCCTTCAAGCGGCGTGAAGCCCATGGACGTATCTATAGAAACGCCGTGGGCAATGGCGGTAATGGAAGCTCCGTTCCCCAGATGACAGGAGATGATATTTGTATTTTCCATGGACCGCTTGCAGAGTTTGACAGCTTCCGCGGCAACGTACCTGTGGCTTGTGCCATGGAAACCATAGCGGCGGATTTTGTACTTGTCGTAGAGTTCCCTCGGCAGGCCGTAAAGATAGGCTGCCGGCGGCATTGTCTGGTGAAAAGACGTATCGAACACCGCCACATGGCTGCAGCGGGGCAGCAGTTTCGAGACCTCTTCTATACCCGCGAGATTGGCGGGATTATGCAGCGGGGCAAGCTCGATGTTTTTCCTGATAATCGACCGGACATGTTCATCGATGAGCACGGAACTGGTGCATTCCTCACCGCCGTGCACGACCCTGTGTCCCACGCCGGAAATTTCCGAAAGGCTCGAAACGATGCCCTTGTTACCGTCAATAAGCATGCTGCCCATGGCGGCTATGGCTTCTTCGTGGTTTTTAACCTGGCGGGAACTTTCCAGTACACCCGCAGCCGATTCCTGACGGAGGACTCCCAGGGGCTCACCGATACGCTCGATGATCCCTTTGCCCAGGCTGTTTCGTTCCGGCATTTCGTATATTTCGTACTTCAGTGAGGAACTACCGCAATTGATTACCAGGATTTTTGCAGACATGTCGTAAGCTTATTTTTTCTTGTGTCTGTTCTTTCTCAGTTTTTTCTTTCGTTTATGGGTAGCAATTTTATGCCGTTTTCTTTTTCTTCCGCAAGGCACGTGCCTGTTCTCCTTCGTTAAAGTTGAGGCATCATTATCCAGAAACTGGGTCGATTGGTCAAGGGGGCGGGAGCGATAATTTTTAAGCCCCTGCAGAAAGTGCGCCGCGGCGGGATGCGGTTGATACCGCAGGAAAATAAAAGTATATTATTCACAATGGAAGAAGCAAACGGGTTTATTCGGCTTTATTACACCGATGATGAGATAAATACCGCAATAAAAACTTCCGGGCCGGCAGATGAAAATTATACCTGTCATTACAGCCAGAATGAGGATTTTTTTCTCAAGCTTAAAGAACCGTTTACTGTGCCGCATATGCCCATACACCACGACGTGACGCAGAAAAAACCCAGCCAGGAGTATATCGGGCTTCTGCGGAGCTTTTTAAAGGTCCTGATTGCGGCGGTACCGGGGGTTTTCACCAATCTCACCTATTTTTTTGACCCGGGCGAAACCCTCCGTCCCTGCTTTTTCCAGATTTACAAGACAAACTCCACCCTGTTCCTCTACCTTATGCGCCTCAATCTGCTTTTTAAGCCCCAGTACGGTGAAATTACGGAAAAGGGGACGAACGATATAACGCAGGAATATGTAACGCAGAACCTTTTTTTTGAGGCGGACATCATTCCCTTGACGGATGTCGTGGTGGAAAGCTCAAAAGTAAAAGGTTTCAACATTAGCCGGACTGTTTCCGAAACCTGGATCGGCGAGACAGGCAGGGGCTATTTTGTCCAGGGCATCTGGATGGACAATGAGTTGACCAAATTTTTTACCCGGCTTTTCCTTCCCCCGGGCAAGCGGATCTATCCTTATTATCCCTTTATATGTAAATTCAGGACCATCTGCCATACGCCTATCGATTTTTCCCCGGAAGGCAGGAAAAGGCATCTTTCCCTGTTCGGAAAAGCCATGGACTTTATTCTCCCGGAGATGGATACCATCCAGGAGGCACTGCGTCACAACGAATTTTCCGAAGAACTCGAGGCTTTTAAGGATTTGTACAAAAGGGTGCCGGAGGACCTGAAAGGACCCTGGCAGAGGGTGTCGGTGGAGCGTTATCTGAACGAGCAGGATTTCCGGGAATTCACGATAAAGTACGCGGATTGAATAACCGTCCATGAGGGGAGAAACAGCATTGTTTGACATACATGATCTGCCGGGACTCAAGGTTACCGTCATGGGCCTGGGGCTGCACGGAGGCGGCGCCGCTTCCGCCGGATTTTTTGCGCGGCACGGGGCCCGGGTTACGGTGACGGACACAAAGGCCGAGGCTCTGCTTGCGTCCTCCATGGAAAAACTCGCCGGCCTGGGTATCCGTTATGTTCTCGGCCGCCATGAAAAGGAGGATTTCCTTTCCGCGGACCTTGTAATTAAAAATCCGGCCGTTCCCGCGGACAATCCCTTTCTCTCCCTGGCCGGAAGGGTGGAAACGGATATTTCCGTATTCCTTTCGCTCTGCGCCTCTCCCCTGCTCGCTGTTACGGGCACCAAGGGGAAGTCGACAGCCGCCTCCGCCATGCATCATGTGCTTGCGCGTGTCTTCCCCGGCGCCAGGCTGGGGGGGAACATAACCATATCCCCCCTGGAGTTTCTCGATGAACTGATGACTGCAGACCCCGCGCCGCCGGTGGTGCTGGAGCTTTCCTCCTGGCAGCTGGGAGATTTGAGAGGCAACAGCGTCCTCAAGCCGAAAGTGTCGGTTATCACTAATATTCTGCCTGACCATCAGAACCGGTACAGGGGCATGGAGGATTACGTGGATGACAAAAAGGTGATTTACGGTTTCCAGGACGGCAGCGACACCACCATCTGTAATTACGACGATCCCTGGGGGCGGATATTCGCGGCCGGCACCGGGGGGAGGGTCGCCTGGTTTTCCCGGTCCGCGCTGCCTTTGCCCCTCGACGGGGCATGGGTGGAGGCAGGCAGGGGATTGTCCCGTCTCGGTACGGAAACCGGCGTCCTGGTACCGGAACAGGTGCTTGTGCCGGGAGTTCACGGGAAGCTCAACCTCCTTGCCGCGGGGCTTGCCTGTTTCAGCTACGGGCTTTCACCGGAAGTCATTTCTCCGGCTCTCGCTCAATTCCCGGGCATAGAACACAGGCTGGAGAGGGTCGGCACCGTCGGCGGAGTTCCCGCATACAACGACAGCGCCGCCACCATTCCGGAAGCGACGGCGGCGGCCGTAGGCAGTTTCAGCGGTCCAGTGACCCTCATCATGGGAGGTACCGATAAAAAGCTTGATTTTTCCCCTCTACTGGATGTATCATTTGCTCCAGAGCATATAATACTGCTCGAAGGGAGCGCCGGGGAGAAAATAAAGGATGTCCTGGGGCGGAGGGGGCTCGCTTTCCGGGGACCTTTCAGCAGGCTGGAAGATGCCCTGAATGAAGCTGTAAGCCTCTGTTCCAAAAACGGCGTGATCGTATTCTCGCCGGGGTGCGCTTCTTTCGAGATGTTCCAGAATGAATTCGACAGGGGGAAACAATTCAAAAAGCATTTGTCTGCTGCCGCGGGGTTTTTACCGTGAGCTTGAGAATTTTTTTCGTACTGATTTTACTCGTGCTGGCGGGAACTCTTCTCCCGGCAGAGGAAGGGTATTTCTTTATTGACGTGGCCAGTGCCAGGGAGAACCTTGCCATGCTTCAGCAGGAAGCGAAAGACCTCGAGCAGCGCATTGCCATACTCGAAGCGGAAAACAAATCCCTCACCGCCGACATCGACGGCATGACTTCGGAAGTCTCCAAGATGGATAAGCTCTACCGGGAGATTTCGGAAAAACGAAAAGCCCTGGAGGAGATTTCCGTGCACATACAGGATTTGAATCTGAAAAGCGAGGTTGACGAGGCCCTGGCGAAGAACCAGGAGACTGAGGCAAGCCTTCTCGTCAGTCTGAATGATCTCCGTCTGAATATCAATCCGCTTGAGGTAAAGCTTAAGGAAAATCTTTCCATAGCCGAAGTCTTGAGCAAGCGGCTTAAGAGCAGTTACAGGACTATAGAGAGTCTTACGGAAGCAATCGAAAATTTCCAGTCACAGGCGGAAGTGCTCAAGACTTTTTTAAAGGAGCTGTCGGATCTCGAAAAACAGATAGCGCCGTATATTCAGGCCCCTACCCCTGCTGAGTGATGCCCCGTTTTTTGAAGCGCCTGTAATACCAGGTCCTTGCCTTTTCCGCCCCCAGGTACAGCGTATAAAGCGAAGGTATAAGAGGATAGTCCCAGGAACCCGGGCGGTTCAGGATGGTGCCGCCGAAACCGGTTTTGAACCTGCGGAGTCCGGCCATGGGATGATCCGGGTCCCGGACGGGCGGTATGCCGAACATGTCGTACTGCAGGGCGCCGGTTTCCTTTGCCGCGCGGAGTGCCTGCCACTGAAGTGCGTAGGAGGGCATGTACTCCCGGCGGCTGTTCGAAGAGGCGCCGTAGAGATACACGGATGTCTTCCCTGTCTGTGCCGTCATGATCCCCGCCTCCGTACGGCCTTCAATATCCGCGAGAAAGAGGCGGACCCTCACGCCGAACCCGGGACGTTCCCGGGCCAGGGTGAAAACCCGTCTGTAGTACTCGATGGAATGTAT